>NZ_JBYITD010000014.1:0-254450 GCF_057708945.1 Nonomuraea sp. bgisy101 | reverse complement strand
ACCGACCGTGCGATGCCGCCCTTGCGGTCCGCCGGGCCTTCGGAGCGTCCTCCGGCGGCACCGGTTCGCGCCCGGTTCCGGGGCGTAGGTCTGGGCCGCCGGGGCCGTGGACCGGGACGTCCGAAGGAGGGCCCGGTCGTCACGCGACCACGAAGGGGCCCGGTTCCGAGCGGTGCCGGGCGAGGACCAGGCCGACGGCGACGGATTGGGCGGGAGGCCGGGCCACGAACAGGCTCCTGTTCCGATCCTGGCGGGCCACCCGGATGGCGCGGCGCGGCGGTACGGCGGCCACAGCGCGGTCATGGGGCCGGGTGAACAGCCATGTCAGCAGCAGTCCGGCCAGGGCCAGGACCGCGTCGATCAGCAGGATGAGCGTGAGCATCTTCATCTCCTTCGCGGACGCCGCGGTGAGCGGTCCCGGGCCGTCCGCGACTTCAGCAGGGCCGAGGTCGGTACCGCGGCCGCCGGGCAGGTGCCGAGGAACGTGTCCCCGGCCGTCGGGCGCGTGGTGGCGGGAGTCGCCTCGCCACCACGCGCCCGCCGCGACCGTCATGGGGAGAGCGCGGAAAGGTCGGGGACGTCGAGCCTGGCGGTGTCGGCGGCCTGGTCGTCCAGCTGCCGTTCGGCGGCGTGCTGGGCCGCGACGTGGAGCCGGTGGTGCTCCGTCTCGCGCCACACGTCCTCGGCGTCCCAGCCGAGCAGGGGCGCCATGAGCGCGGCCACCTCGGGGGCGGCGGCCAGCCCCCTGTCCTTCTCCTCGGTCGCGATGCGGGTACGGCGGCCCAGGACGTCGTCGAGGTGCCTGGCGCCCTCGTGCGAGACGGCGTAGACCACCTCGACCTTGAGACAGTCCCTGGTCCCCGGCACGCGCTCGCCGAGCGCCGGGTCGGCGGCGACCATCTCGAGCAGTTCCTCGGTGAGCGAGCCGTACCTGCGCAGCAGCCGCTCGGTCGCGGCCAGGCCGACGCCGTAGCGGTGGGCCAGGTGCCGCCGGCCGTTCCACATCGTCTCGAACCCCACGGCGCCGAGGATCGGCAGCCGGTCGGTGACGGAGGCCGGCACGGCGCCGTCGAGCTCCCGCACCGCCATGTCGATGGCGTCCTTGGCCATGACCCGGTACGTGGTGTACTTGCCGCCGGCGACGGTCACCAGTCCAGGCGCGGGGCGGGCGACGGAGTGCTCGCGTGACAGGGCGGCGGTGTTGGCGGCGTCCTTGGCGGGCAGGGGGCGCAGTCCCGCGTACACGCCTTCGATGTCGTCGCGGCTCAGCGGTGTGGACAGTACCGCGTTGACCTGGTCGAGCAGGTAGTCGATGTCGGCGCCGCTGGCGGCGGGGTTCGCCTTGTCCAGGCGCCACGCGGTGTCGGTGGTGCCGATGATCCAGTGGCGTCCCCAGGGGATGACGAACAGCACGCTCTTCTCGGTGGGCATGATCAGTCCGGTGTCGAGGCGGATGCGCTCGCGCCGGATGAGGATGTGGACGCCCTTGGACGCCTGCACGGTGGGCCGGTCGCCCGCGCCGGCCATCTGGCGCGTCTCGTCGGTCCAGACGCCGGTCGCGTTGACCACCTGGCGGGCACGGACGAGGATCTCGTCGCCGCTCTCCAGGTCGCGCACGCGCGCCCCGGTCACGCGGGCGCCGTCGCGGAGCAGGTCGGTGACGCGCGCCCTGGTCGTGACGGCCGCGCCGTACTGCGCGGCGGTGCGCGCGAGCATCATGGCGAAGCGCGCGTCGTCCACCTTCGCGTCGAAGTACTGCACGGCGCCGACCAGGGACTCCGGGCGCAGGGCCGGGGCGACGGCGAGCGCCTTCCTCCGGCTCATGTGGCGGTGGCGGGGCATGGTGCGGGCGCCACCGAGGACGTCGTACAGGGCCAGACCCGCGCCGACGTACAGCCGCTCGGCGACCCTGTGCCGCAACGGGAACATGAACGGCACCGGTCGCACCAGGTGGGGGGCGAGCCGGGTCAGCAGCAGGCCGCGCTCCTTGAGCGCCTCCCTGACCAGCCGGAAGTCCAGCTGCTGGAGGTATCGCAGGCCGCCGTGGACCAGCCTGCTCGACCGGCTGGAGGTGCCGGCCGCCCAGTCGTCGGCCTCCACCAGCGCGACCGTGAGGCCGCGGGAGACCGCGTCGAGCGCCGCTCCGGCCCCGACCACCCCGCCGCCGATGACCAGCACGTCGAACTCGGTCTCGCGCATTCTTCGCAGCGTGGTGGCGCGGTGGGCCGGGCCAAGCGGTACAGACGTCATTGCAGAACTCCTTGCGTCGATCAGAGGTGAGGATCCGCGGGGCCCGCGGCCCCGCGGATCCGCGAGTCAGTCCAGCTCGACCCAGTCGAGGGTGCGGGAGACGGCCTTCTTCCAGCTGGAGTAGCCGCGGGATCGCTGCGCGTCCGACCACTCGGGGTACCAGCGCCGCGCCTCGTTCCAGTTGCGCTTGAGCTCGTCGGTCGACTGCCAGAAGCCGACTGCCAGACCCGCGGCGTACGCGGCGCCGAGTGCGGTCGTCTCGGACACGACCGGCTTGGACACCGGGACGCCGAGGATGTCGGCCTGCATCTGCATGCACAGGCTGTTGGCGGTGACGCCGCCGTCCACTCTCAGGACGTCGAGGGCGACGCCGGAGTCCTGCCGCATCGCCTCGACGACGTCGCGGCTCTGGTAGCAGATCGACTCGAGGGTGGCGCGGGCCACGTGGCCGTTGTTGTTGTAGCGGGACAGGCCGACGATGGCTCCGCGGGCGTCGGAGCGCCAGTACGGGGCGAACAGGCCGGAGAAGGCGGGCACGAAGTACACGCCGCCGTTGTCGTCGACCTGCGCCGCGAGGGCCTCGCTCTGCTCGGCGCCGGAGATGATGCCGAGCTGGTCGCGCAGCCACTGCACCGCCGAGCCTGTGACGGCGATCGAGCCTTCCAGCGCGTACACCGGCTTCTCGTTCCCGAACTGGTAGCAGACGGTGGTCAGCAGGCCGTGCTTCGACCTGACCAGCTCGTGGCCGGTGTTGAGCAGCAGGAAGTTGCCGGTGCCGTAGGTGTTCTTGGCCTCGCCGGGCGAGAAGCAGACCTGGCCGACGGTGGCCGCCTGCTGGTCGCCCAGGTCGCCGGAGAGCGGGACCTCGCCGCCGAGCGGCCCGCCGGCCCTGGTCACGCCGTACAGCTCGGGGTGGGACGAGGGCCGGATCGCGGGCAGCATCCGGCGGGGGATGCCGAAGAACGACAGCAGCTCGTCGTCCCAGTCCAGCGTCTCGAGATCCATGAGCATGGTGCGGCTGGCGTTGGTCGGGTCCGTGACGTGCACTCCCCCGTCGGGACCGCCGGTGAGCTGCCACAGCAGCCACGTGTCGGTGTTGCCGAAGAGGGCGTCTCCGGCCTCGGCCGCCGCGCGCACCCCGTCGACGTTCTCGAGGATCCACTGGATCTTGCCGCCGGAGAAGTAGGTCGCGGGGGGCAGGCCCGCCTTGCGGCGGATGACGTCGCCCCTGCCGTCCTGGTCCAGTGCGGACGCGATCCGGTCGGTCCTGGTGTCCTGCCAGACGATGGCGTTGTAGTACGGCCGGCCCGTGACCCTGTTCCACACCACGGTGGTCTCGCGCTGGTTGGTGATGCCCAGCGCGGCCAGGTCGGAGGCGACGAGGTTCGCCTTGTTCATGGCGGTCTCGATCACCGCCCTGGTGCGCTCCCAGATCTCGGTCGGGTTGTGCTCGACCCATCCGGCCTGCGGAAGGATCTGCTGGTGCTCCAGCTGGTGCCGGGCGATCTCGTTCCCGTCGTGATCGAAGATCATGAAGCGGGTGCTCGTCGTACCCTGGTCGACGGCTCCGACGAAGTCGGCCATGACGATCGTGCCTCCTTGAGCGGGTTGGGGGGAATTTTCAGACGGCTTCGTAGGCGGCGGCCTTCGCCGGTGCCTGGACGGGCTCGGGCTCCTCCAGCGGCGGCAGGAAGCGGCTCACGACGACCTGGTAGAGCCCGGCGCCGATCAGCCCGCCGATGACGGGGGCCACGATCGGCACCCAGAAGTAGAGCGCGCCGTACTGGTCGTGGAAGGCCGTTTCGTAGCCGGTGAGGAACGAGGCCAGGCGGGGGCCGAAGTCGCGGGCGGGGTTGATGGCGTAGCCAGCGTTCGTTCCCCAGGCCATGCCGATCGCGACGACGAGCAGGCCGACGACGAAGGGCGCGAGGTTCGCGGCGGGTGAGGAGTTGCGCAGGTCGGTGATGGCGAGGATGAGGAACAGCAGGATGGCCGTGCCGATGATCTGGTCGCGGAAGGCGCCCCAGGTGTGGATGGGCAGCGTCCCGTTGCCGGGCAGCGTCGAGAAGACGCCCTGGGTCTTGATGGTGAAGCCGGGGTCGACCTTCGCCAGCACCTCGGCGTAGTTGAACCGGACGATCAGGGCGGCCACGAAGGCGCCCGCGGTCTGCGCCAGCGAGTAGGGCAGGACCTTGCGCCACGAGAAGCCCTTGAAGACCGCCAGGGCGACCGTGACGGCCGGGTTGAGATGCGCGCCGCTGACGCGGGCCGCGACGTAGACGCCGAGCGTGACGCCCAGGCCCCACGCCCACGCGATGCTGTCGTGGTCTCCAATGCCCGCGGCGGCGACCTGGGCCACCACGCCCACCCCGAAGAGGATCAGGATCAGGGTGCCCGCGAACTCGGCCGCCAGCTCGCCGAGCAGCCCGTGGGCCTTGAGTCGTTCCGCCATGTCTTTCTCCTTCAGTGCCGTGCTCCCGTCCGTCCCTGGCCGGAAGCAGACCGTCGCCATGAGGACGTTCTCCCAGGTGGTGTGACCGGCCTCACGGTTGCCGAGGACGCTAGGTGAGAGAAATGGACGGGTCAACGGCAGGGTGCCGACATTGTCGAACACTGGCCAGCGATGACACTCCGAGTTAGAGTCCGGGAACTATGAGCCAGCCCACGGAAGTCCGGCTTTGTAGGCGAATGCGAAGATTGTCCCCTCGTGTGCGCCGACATTGTCGAACGCATGCCGACAGCATTACGATTGAGCACATGCCAGGTCCAGTTCAGTCCATCGAGCGGGCGGCGGCCATCCTGCGTCTCATCGCGCGCAGTTCGGGCCGGCTCGGCGTCGGCGAGATCGCCACCGCGCTGGGTCTGGCCAGGGGCACCACGCACGGCCTGCTGCGCACCCTGCACGGGGTCGGGTTCGTGGAGCAGGACGAGGCGTCGGGCAAGTACCAGCTCGGAGCGGCCCTGCTGCACCTGGGCACCAGCTACCTCGACGTGAACGAGCTGCGATCGCGCGCCATCAACTGGGCCGACGCGCTGGCCGCCAGGAGCGGGGAGGCCGTCCGCATCGGCACGCTCCTCGACGGCCAGATCCTCATCGTGCACCACGTCTTCCGGCCCGACGACACGCTCCAGACGCTCGACGTCGGCGCGCTGCTGCCGCTGCATTGCACGGCGCTCGGCAAGGTCCTGCTGGCCTACGACGTCAGCGCCGCAGGAGGCCTCGGCGACGGGCCGCTGGAGGCGTTCACCCGGCGGACGATCGTCCTGCCCAAGGCGCTGGCCCGCACCGTCGCGGCGGTCCGCGAGGTGGGCTGGGCGGTCGAGGTCGAGGAGATGACGATCGGAGAGGCCGGCATCGCCGCGCCCATCCGCGGTCACGGAGGGCTCGTCGTCGGCGCCATCGGGATCTCCGGGCCCGTCGAACGCGTCTGCGACACCAAGGGTCAGCCGAACGCCTCCCTCGTGACGTTCGTGCGCGACGCCGCGCGCGCGGTCTCCAGGGACCTCGGCGCATCCCGCTGGTAAGCAAGATCATTCAAATATGCCGAGGTAGGATGCCATGGTCATGCGCTATGTGTTGTCCATCGATCAGGGCACGACATCGACGCGGTGCATCGTTTTCGACCAACGAGGACGCCTGGTGTCGGTGGCGCAGCGTGAACATCGTCAGTACTTCCCTCGCCCTGGCTGGGTCGAGCACGACGCCGTCCAGATCTGGCGCAACCTGGAGCGCATCGCGCCCGAAGCACTCTCCCAGGCGGGTATCGGCCTGGACCAGGTGGCGGCGATCGGCATCGCCAACCAGCGCGAGACCACCCTCCTGTGGGACCGGCACACCGGCGAGCCGATCGGGCGGGCCATCGTGTGGCAGGACACCCGCACCGACGCCCTGGTGGACGAGTTCGCCGCCCGGCCCGACGCGTCGATGGTGCAGAAACGCTGCGGCCTTCCGCTTGCCACCTACTTCTCCGCCCCCCGCATCCGCTGGCTGCTCGACCGCACCCCTGGGCTGCGCGAGCGCGCCGAGCGGGGCGACGTGCTGTTCGGGACGATGGAGACCTGGCTCATCTGGAACCTCACCGGCGGCCCCGAGGGCGGCCTGCACGTCACCGACGTCACCAACGCCAGCCGTACCCTGCTCATGGACCTCGCCTCGCTGGCCTGGGACCCCGACCTGCTCGACTTCTTCGGCGTCCCGCGGGCGATGCTGCCGCAGATCAGACCCTCGACCGAGACGTACGGCCTGGCCAGCCGCGTGCTGCCCGGCGTGCGCATCGGCGCCGCGCTCGGCGACCAGCAGGCGGCGCTGTTCGGGCAGACCTGCTTCGCGCCCGGCGACGCCAAGTGCACCTACGGCACCGGCAGCTTCCTGCTGCTCAACACCGGCCACGAGCCCGTCCGCTCCAGCCACGGGCTGCTCACCACCGTCGGCTACCAGGTGGGCGACGAGCCCGCTGTGTACGCGCTGGAAGGGCCGATCGCCATCACCGGGGCCCTCGTGCAGTGGTTCCGCGACGGGCTCGGCCTGATCAACAGCGCCCCCGAGATCGAGACGCTCGCACGGAGCGTCGACGACAACGGCGGGTGCTACATCGTCCCCGCGTTCGCCGGGCTGTTCGCGCCGCACTGGCGCAGCGAGGCGCGCGGCGTCATCGTCGGCCTGACCTCCTACATCACCAAGGGCCACCTCGCCAGGGCCGTACTGGAGGCCACGGCGTGGCAGACGCGCGAGGTCGTCGACGCCATGAACGCCGACTCCGGGCTCGCGCTGCGCACGCTCAAGGTCGACGGCGGCATGACCGCCGACAACCTCCTCATGCAGTACGTCGCCGACGTCCTGGACGTGCCCGTCGTGCGTCCCATGGTGGCCGAGACCGTCTCGCTCGGAGCGGCGTACGCGGCAGGGCTGGCGGTCGGCTACTGGGCGGACCTGGAGGGACTGCGCCAGAACTGGTACCGGGCCGCCCAGTGGCTGCCCAGCATGGAGCCCGAACGCCGCGCGACGGAGTACGACAACTGGCACCGGGCGGTGGAGCGGACGTTCGGCTGGATGAAGTCGGCCGACTGACCGCGAACGGTCCGGCCCCGGAGAGGGGACCGGACCGTCGGCACGACGCTTCCGGATCGGAACGTTCCGACCCTAGAATCCTGCGACGAGCTGATCATGCTCTCTCCCTCGTCCCTGTGTTCAAGGAACCATGAGAACCGTCTTCGCAGTGACCGTCGCCGCCGCTTCCCTGCTGCTGGCCACGCTTCCCCCCGCCGCCTCCGCGAGTTCCACCGCGCGGCCTTACTGCAACGAGAAGCATCCGCCCAAGAATCGCTACTACTACAAGCACAAGAACCACTGGGACTGCGTCGGCGAGCACCTCACCTGCTCCAAGGAGCAGCGCGGGGCCTACGGCTACTCGATGAACCACGCTCCGCACAGTCGCAAGCTCAGATGCGTCTTCTGGACGGACGCCTACCGCTGGAAGCCGGTCCGGACGAGTTAGACGGCCCGCCCGCCTTGAAACCCGAGCCCTGCGCTGTCGGTCGGGGTCAGCGGACGGCGCCGAGGACCACCCAGCGGCCGGACCGCAGCCTGGCCAGCACCGTGATCATCCGGACCAGCAGGAAGACCGACAACCCGGACCAGATCCCGACCAGGCCCCAGTGGAAGCTCAGCGACGCCCACACCACCGGCAGGAACCCCAGCACCGCCGCGCACATCGTCCCGCTGCGCAGGTAGGCCGCGTCCCCTGCGCCGAGCAGCACGCCGTCCAGCGTGAACACCACGCCGCCGATCGGTTGCAGCGCGACGAAGAACCACCACGCGTGGGGCATCTCGGCCAGCACCGCCGCGTCGGTGGTGAAGGCGTGGGGCAGGATCCCGGCCAGCGCCGCGAACAGCACGCCGAGCAGTCCCCCGAAGACCAGCCCGCAGCCGGTCACCTGCCAGGCCAGCCGGCGCGCCTGCACCCCGTCGCGCGCGCCGAGCGCGGCCCCGACCAGAGCCTGGGCGGCGACGGCCAGCGCGTCGAGCACGAAGGCCAGGAACATCCACAGCTGGAACACCACCTGGTGCGCGCCGACCACCGCGGCGGAGGTGTGGGCGGCCACCGCGGTCGCGGACACCCAGCACGCCTGGAAGGCCAGGCCGAGCAGCACCAGGTCGCGCGCGAGGCCGAGCTGGGCACGCATCGCGGCAGGGACCGGCGCGAGCGGTACGCCCTCGGCCACCAGCGCCCGCACGAACAGGCTCGCGGAGATCGACTGCGCGACCACGTTCGCGACCGCCGAGCCGTTGAGGCCCCAGCCGAGCCCGTGCACCAGCACCGGGCACAGCACCGCGGAGATCCCGTTGCCGACGAGCACGTAGCGCAGCGGGCGCCGCATGTCCCGCACACCGCGCATCCACCCGTTGCCGGCCATGGTGATCAGGATCATCGGGGCGCCGAGCAGCGCGATCCGCAGCCAGCCCTCCGCGGCGGCGGCGACCTGGTCGTCACCGGCGAGAAGGCCGGCGACGGGCGCGGCGAGCAGCTGCCCGGCCACGAGCAGCACCAGCCCCACGATCGCGCCGAGCCAGGTGGCCTGCACGCCCTCGGCCACGGCATCGGCCCTGCGGCCCGCGCCGTCCAGCCGGGCGGCGCGCGCGGTGGTGCCGAAGGACAGGAACGTCATCTGGGTGGCGATCTGCGCCAGCACGATCGCGCCGACCGAGAGGGCCGCGAGCGGCACCGCGCCGAGGTGGCCGACCACGGCCGTGTCGACGAGCAGGTACAGCGGCTCGGCGGCCAGGACGCCGAGCGCTGGAACGGCGAGCGCGAGTAGTTGACGCAGCGGGGACCCCGCCCGGTCGACCTGCTCGACCATGCACTCCTCCGTAAGGTGCTCAGCCGATTTTCACTCCTGACATCCGAACCTTAGCTGTAAGGAGCTCTGGGGGCCAGTGCCACTTACCGAGGGGTCGACGGCCGGGGCGCCCGTCAGCGCCGGTCTGGCCTCAGCGGGACGTCCTGGACGTACCCGCGGACGCCGGGCCCGGCTCGGGGCGGGACAGGGTCGCGACCGGGCCACCCCAGTGGAGCCGGCTCGACGGCCACGTCGGGGACTGCCGCTTCGCCATGGTCGCGGCCAGGGCGACGGAGCAGCGGGTGCCGGGAGCGGGCACGACCAGCGAGATCAGGTACTCGTCGAAGTGCCGCGTGCTGCACTCGTCCTTGCCGTAGATACGGTGCCCCCAGCCCTCGTATGTGAGCAGCACCGCCTTGGGACCGAGCTGGCGAGCCGCGTTGGCGGCCCAGATGTACGGCGTGGAGGGATCGTGCGTCGAGTTCCCGAGCAGCAGCGGCGCGCTTCCCCGGTAGCGCAGGGGGTGCTGCGGGTTGGTGGTGGGGTGGTTGAGGCAGATGGGCACGTCCTCGATCGGCATCGGGTTGTAGCGCATGTCGGGGGCGAGGCGGGCGGAGCTGCGCATGAGCGCGGCGTACTCCCTGTAGGTGCGCACCCGCAGGTTGTAGTCCTGGCAGAGGACCGCGGTCGGCAGCTGCGCGAGCTCTCCCGGTACCGGCTCCCGGCCGGGCGGCGGAGGCAGGTCCGACGGCGGCGGCCCGCCGGCCAGGGCCATGAGCATCTCGGTCAGCAGGTGCCAGTTGGGCCCCTGGTTGCCCAGCACGCCCTGGTAGATGAGCTGCAGCTCGGTCATCGGGCGGTCCTTGACGCCCGGGTAGTACAGCTCGCCGCGCCGTACCTTCGCGAGCAGCCCCTCCCAGAGCGCGCGGATGTCACGCCCGTGCAGGGCGCAACTGGTGTCGGCCTCGCACCAGGCGACGTACTGGTCGAACCCGTCCTCGGCGGCGGCGCTCTCGGTGTCGAGGAACGCCTTGACGCCGAGGCTGTGGTCCATGTTGCTGTCGAGGGCCAGGGCCCGGATCCGGTGCGGGAACAGCTCGGCGTACATCTGCCCGATCAGCGTGCCGTACGAGAGCCCGTAGTAGGTGAGCTTCTCCTCGCCGAGGGCGGCGCGGATGGCGTCCAGGTCGCGCGCGACGTTGATCGAGTCGACGTGGTCGTAGAGGGGACCGGTGCGGGCCCGGCAGTCCTGACGCAGCTTCCTGCTGTAGGCGTTCCAGGTGTCGAAGTCGGCCTGGCTCGCGATGACGGGGTAGGGCATCTGGTTGTACACGGACGCCGAGCAGACCACCGGGTGGCTGCGAGCCACGCCCCGGGGATCGAAGCCGACGATGTCGAATCGCCGCTGGATCTCCTCGGTGAAGAACCCGGGGGCGCCATAGGCGGCCTCCACGCCCGACCCGCCCGGACCGCCCGGGTTGACCAGCAGGGATCCGATGCGGGCCGCGGGATCGGTGGCCTTACGGCGGGCGATGGCGAGGTCGATGGTGGGTCCGTCCGGATCGGACCAGTCGATCGGTACGGCCAGCTTGCCGCACTCGGCGGCGGGCTCCTCCTCGCAGGGCGCCCAGGTGATGCCGCCCTTCCCGGCCTCCGCCGCGGCTCCGTCTCCGGCGACAGGCCCGGCGTCCGCGCCGGCAGTCGAAGCGGGTAACAGCGCCGCCATCACCACGAAGGCGGCGGCGAGCAGAGAAGATCTTCTTCGCACGTTGCTCCAATCGTCGATCGGCCGGCCCGCTCACGCGGCGCGCGGCTTGATCTTGATCATTCCCGGTCGGAGGCACACGTCGGGTGAGAATGGACATTTCCGACGCGACCGGTTTCGCTGACGAGCAGAAGAAGCTCAGATCTTGCACTAATGGACGCCCGCTGAGGCGCAGTGGGGCGTCCAGCTCAGGCGGCCTCGGAAAGACTCAGGCGGCTCGGGGAGACTCAGGTGGGCTCGGGGAGACTCAGGTGGGCTCGGGGGAGAAAGGCGCGGACCAGCGTCAGGTGGCAGGCGGGCCCTCGGGTCGGGGCAGGCTCGGGTCTCGTGGCAGTCGCCCGGCGCGGCGGCCGCGCGTGGCGTACCTGACCGGCCGCCGCAGGAAACGGTCAGCGACCCCCTGTCACGGGGTGCTCAGTTGCCGGTGGTCAGGACCATGCGGAAGCGGGCCTGGCCGGAGAGCATCTTCTGGAACGCCGCACCCGCCTCCTCCAGCGCAACCTCCTCGATCCACGCCCGGACGCCGCTCTGGACGGCGAACCTCATGGTGTTCTGGGTGTCGACCGCGATGCCGGAGGCGTGCCCGTACACCCGTCGTGCCCTGCTCACGAGCTGCAGCGGCGTGACGTTCACCGGCTCCATGGCGACGCCGACGATGACGAGCTCGCCGCGGCGTCCCAGCCCGTCGATCGTCGCGGACATCGCCGCGGCGTCGGTCACCGTCGCCAACACCACCTTGGCCCCTCCGAGGGCCTGCAGCGCGTCGGCCGTGCTCGAGGTGGCACTGTCGATGTAGTGGGACGCGCCGAGCTTGTGTGCCAGCGACGCCTTCTCGGGACCGCGGGCCATCGCGATGGTGTCGAAGCCCATCTTCGAGGCGAACTGAACGCCCAGGTGCCCCAGTCCGCCCAGCCCGAGGATCGCCACGGTGTCACCCGAGCGGGCGGAGCTACGGCGCAACGCGTTGTACACGGTCACGCCGGCACAGGCCAGGGGCGCGGCTTCCGCCGCCGTGAGCTCGTCCGGGATCGCGGCCAGGGCGACGGCCGGCACGACGACGGAGTCGGCGAACCCTCCTGCGTACGCGACGCCGGGCACCTGGAGCTCAGGGCACAGGACGCCGTCGCCCTCCCTGCAGGCGTCGCAGTGGCCGCAGCTGCCTCCGTACCAGCCGACCGCCACCCGATCACCGACGGACCAGCCGGTGACGTCGCCGCCGATCGCGTCGATGCGTCCCGCGATCTCGTGCCCTGTGGTGACGGGAAAGGTGGTGCCGGGGATGTATCCGCCGGTGATCAGCGCGTCGGAGTGGCACACCCCACACGCCTCGACGGTGATCCGCACCTGGCCAGGGCCCGGCTCCCGGGTTTCCACCTGAACCAGGGACATGTCCCCGCCAGGCTCGGCGATCTGCATGGAACGATGCATAGGCGAAGAAGACATGGCGTCTCCTTTTCTTCCTATGGGAAGCTCACTAGTCCACCTTTTCCGGTTTCGTCCGGTTTATCCATGGCCCGCCGGACCCTCGTCAAGGTCATCGCCAACGGCGACTCTCCGGAGCACCTCGGTGACGCCCGGCTGTCCCCGTCCACGGCATCGGCGCCCACATCGAATCCCAGGCCGGGGGCGGATCCAGGGTTGGTCCGGGACGCGTAGGGGTGATCCCCGATGCCGCCTCCCGCCGCTCACGAGAGCATGGAGGACATGAGGACGAGGGGCATGATCGCCGTGGCCGCGCTGGCGGCCTCCGCGACGATATTGACAGGCTGCGGGGTCGTCGGGTTCGGCGGGGCCACGGAGAAGAAGACCGAGTCCTACGAGGTGACCGACAAGGTCATCCGGCTGACCGTGAAGGGCGAGGCCGGCGATGTCGTGGTCAACGAGACCGACAGGACCGGGATCAAGGTCACCGAGAACATGAACTGGCGCAACAACAAGCCCGAGCCTTCGCACGAGGTGAAGGGCGACGTCCTCGAACTGTCCTACGACTGCAAGAGGACGTTCGACAACTGCTGGGTCGACTACACGATCGAAGTTCCCAAGGCCGTGAAGGTCAAGATCGACAACGGCGCCGGCGACATCACGCTGCGCTCGCTGACGGGCGAGGTCGAGGCGACGACGGGCGCGGGCGACATCGACGCCAACGGGCTGGCGGGCAAGCGGCTCTTCGCCGAGACGGGCGCGGGCGCGCTCGACCTGAAGTTCAGCAGCCCGCCGGACAGCGTCGAGGTGGAGACGGGCGCGGGCGATGCCACGCTCCGCGTCCCCCAGGGCCCCTACCACGTGACGACCGACACCGGCGTGGGCAGCGCCGAGGTGAAGGTGACCGACGACGCCGGCGCACCACGCAAGATCTCGATCTCTTCCGGCGTCGGCGATGTGAGGATTCTGCCTCTGTGACCCAGCCTGGCCGACGACGACGCCCACCCCAGCGGGGTGGGCGTCGCCTGTCACCGGCTACTTGAGGTATGGGTTCCGGACGAGCTTCCCGAGACCGAGGGTGTCACCGGCGCCGGCCATCGCCAGGCCGATCAGCACCATGGCGTAGATCACGTGCTCGTCCATGAACGGGTTGGTGGCCAGGGGCAGCTCCGCCGCCCACATGAGCGCCAGCATCAGCCCGCCGGCCGCGGCGGCGACGCGGGTCCCGATGCCGAGCACGAGCGCGAGGCCGACGCCGAGCAGCCCGGCCATGAACAGCCAGTCCACCCACGGCTGCCCGGCCAGAGCCGCGAAGTTGCCGCCCTTGAGGAAGCCGGTGGTGGGGCTGCCGCCGTTGGTCCACGCGCGGCCGGCGGGGGTGGCGAAGCCCCAGCCGAAGGTCTTGTCGAGGAACGCCCACAGGAACACCCAGCCGATGGAGAGACGAACGATCGCCCAGACGTAGGCGAGGGGGCGCGTCACGGTCCTGCTGGGATCGGCGTCCATGACGGGCCTGTTGTGTGTCGTGGCCATGCTGTCCTCCCTTGTCCCATGCCCATCACAGCGCTTCCGCCGTCCTGCCGGCAGTGCCGTACGGCCCGGGCCGGGAGGCCCTTGGTCCGAAAACGGCCAGGGAGGGACATGCGGGCGCCTGAGGGTGCGTCGACAAGGGACTTTCGGCCCCAGCGGGGCCGATCACCTGGCGCCCGCCTGCCACAGCCCGTCGAACAGCCGCAGCAGATAGTCGTACATCGGGCTGCCGTTCCCGAAGACCAGGCACGGCGAGTTGCGTCCGTGCGTCTCCTGCAGGTACGGAGTGAAGTACGCCAGGCGGTCGGTGACGATCACCCGGCAGCTGTGGGGCGCGTCGAACAGCCGTAACTCCACCGAGGCGTTCCTCGCGGCCACCGCGGTCACGTAGTCGATGTTCGTCGAGACCTGCTTGGCCAGCAGCCCGCTCTCGATCCCCGGATCCGTCCGCCGTATCTCGTCCTCACGGGCCCGCAGCCACCCTCCCGCGTCCGCGGGGTCGGGAAGCAGGACTCGCGTCGACTCCAGGCGCGGGTTGCCGGGCCGCCAGACTTCCTGGAAGCTGTCGCGGGTCAGCTCGTTGCCGCGCCCGGTCAGCACCTTGACCCAGCGGGCCGCGCGCAGGTCGGCCGCCAGGTCCGCGTTGGCCGCCGACTGTTTGGGATAGGAGCGCAGGACGCCCACTCCCGACATCCGCGACAGCAGGCGCAGGAGCATCCGTCGCGGCCAGGACAGGCCGAACCAGCCGGCCGCGACCGTGAGTGCCGTGGCGATCAACGAGCTGACGACTCCGATGACCAGTTCCTGCATGCTGCTCCCTCACCTGCCGGCGAATTCCAGGAATTATCGTGATCTGCTGTGCCGTCCCAGGTCTAGGCTGGGAGCTTATGATCGGCGTCATCACCGCTCTGCCCGTGGAGTCCGTCGCGGTCCGGCACGTGCTGGGCGATATGCGGGAGGTTCGGGCGCCTGGCGGTGATCCCAACCAGTACGTGGTGGCCGAATTGCCGTGTGGCCCGGTGGTGACCACGGTGCTGACCACCACGGGCAACAGCGCGGCGGCCCACGCCTGCGCGCATCTGGTGCGCAGCTTCCCGCGGATCGAGACCGTGATCATGTGCGGGATCGCCCTGGGCGTGCCGAGGAGCGACGATCCCGAACGGGACGTGCGGCTCGGCGATGTCGTCGTGGGGACCGCCGGCGTGGTCCATTACAGCCACGTCAGGGTGACCGACGAGGGCGTCTCGACCAGAGGCGCGACGCTGGTGGCCGCGCCGCGGCTCCTGCGCGGGGTCAACGAGTTGCGCGCGGCGGCGCTGCGCGGCGAGCGCCCGTGGCGCGACCGTGGGAGCCCGCCGCCCTCGCCGCTCTACGAGCGTCCGCCCGCCGAGCGGGACGTGCAGGTCTTCCACGGCCGGATCGGGAGCGGCGACGAACTGCTGCGCAGCGCGCGCCGCAGAGACGAGCTCGCGCGGCGGGAGGATCTGCTCGCCATCGAGATGGAGGCGGCGGGTGTGGCCGTCGGCTCGGCGCTCGACGGACGGGGGTGCCTGGTCGTCAGGGGCGTGAGCGACTACGGCGACGCGGCGAAGTCGGACCTGTGGCAGCCCGCCGCGTCGCTGGCGGCCGCCGCCTATGTACGAGCGCTGCTGGATGTGCTTCCTCCTTCATCCGGCACGGAGGGTACGGAGCACCGCCCGCTTTCGCTCCTGGAGCTCGTGACGACGATGGAGCGGGTTCCTTCACTGCGGACCCCGCAGGATCGCGACGACGTCCTGCGCCTGCTCGGCCCGCCTGTCGAGGGCCTGGTGAAGCGCGACACGCGAACCCGCGCGGCCCTGCTGAGCCTGGCAAGCGTCTGCGGTGGCTATCCCACGGGGCTGACCGACCTCCTGAACGTCCTGGAGCTGCTGGAAGGCGCGGACTCCTCGCCCGTGCGCGCTCTGGCGGACGCGATCGAGCGCTACCGGTCCTGACCGTCGTAGTCGAACTCGCCGTCGAGCGCGCCGGCGACGAAGGCGTCCCATTCGGCCTGGGTGAAGACCAGGATCACGCCGTCCTTGTCGCCACCGTTGCGCATGAGGATATTTTCCCCAATGAAGGCGATTTCTATCGGATCCTCAATAGTCCGGCCGGTCTCGCTGCTCGTCCATACAACGGAGGAAAGGTCGAAATCTGCCGCTTTCGGCTTGATTGGCAACATAGTCGCATCTTATGGGAAAGATCCCGCCGTATACGGAAATGCCATGCTGCCGACCGCCACCCGCACTCTCTGTAGAGTAGTCGAGTAATCACGTTCCGGAGTTGCGAAAGGGGTAGACATGCACGACGCACCCGCGTGGCGCAAGAGCACACACAGCACCGAGCAGGAGTTCGGCACCTGCGTCGAGGTGGCGGAGCTCGGAGACAGGCTGGGAGTCCGTGACTCCAAGGATCCCGGCGGCCCGCACCTCAGCTTCTCCCGCGAGGCATGGGCCGCCTTCATGAGTTCGATCAGATCACGCGCCATCTGAGGGGTTGGGGCGCTGCGCCGGCGCCCCGCTCGCTACCCGTCCGAATTCCCCCTTTTTGACTCCGGCGATGAAAGCTCGCCACGAACCTAACGACACCAGGACGTAGGGACCGGGATTCCTGCTGTCGCTGATCGCACAGTCGGCCCCGAGATGGGCGACGGTCACGCACCCACCCCCCGTCCCGTCGCTCCACGTGCTTTTACGCCACGGGAACTCAGCACTTTCGCTCACGTCGCAATACTCCCGGGTTCTTTGTGGAACCTGTCGGCAACGGGACCACGCTGTCCGCTTTTGGCTTTTACAGCACCCGCTACACGGAGATTGGGTAGATGTCGCAGTTTGCCCGCTTTCCTTGGCCGCGGGATTTGAGCGCGGGATGGTCTTCCCCCAGCACTCGCCGGTAGCCGGCCAGTGATTCGGCCAGCAGGGTTGCCGCCTCCGTCTCCTGACCCACCGCCTGCAGATCCATGCTGAGATTGAACGCGCACGCGAGCGCGGTCGGGTGCTCGTCCCCCTGTCCGGCGCGCAGCCGTTCGAGGGTCCGCCGGTCCAGCTCCAGCGCCTGCTCGTACTCGCCCAGCTCGTACAGGTCGCTGGCGTAGTTGACCGCGCAGATGAGCGTGCGCGGATGCTGCTCACCCAACATCCTGGTGAGGTCCTCCAGAGCCTTGCGGTCCAGGTCACGGGCCTCGTCGAGCCGCCCCATGAGCCGCAGGCCGACCGCGACGTTGACCGCCGCGGTGGGCGTGTTGGCGTGCTCGGGACCGAAGATCTCCTCGTAGAGCTGCTTGGCGCGCATGCCCAGCTCGAGCGATTGAGTCAGGTCTCCGATGTGGCGCAGGTTGATGGCGTGGTTGAGGGTGATGGCCACCGTGGTCTGGGCCTTCTCGCCGTAGCGGGCCCTGAACAGCGACATCGCCTCCTCTGAGAGCTTGAGCGCCTCGTCCTGCCTGCCCGCCTTGCGGCTCATCACCGACAGCAGGCCGATGGCGTCCATGGTGCCGGGGTGGGAGTTCTGGAAACGGCGGCGCATCTCGTTGGTGTGGATCTCCTGGAGGTTGCGCGCCTCCAGGTAGTGGCCGCACTCCATGATGTCGATCGTCAGGGCGACGCGCGAGCTGATGGTGCTGAGGTTGTCGGGTCCGAGCACCTCCTGCTTTCTCCGGTAGGTGTCCTCGTCCAGTTCCCTGGCCTTGGCGGGGTCGCCCGTCAGGCGGTAGTCGATGGCCAGCAGGTGGGCCTGCTCCAGGGTGAGCGGGTCGTCGGGGCCGAAGCGGCGGCGCAGCGTCTCGAACGCCTGGCGGTCGATCTCCAGCGCCTCGTCGAACCGGCCCAGGTAACGCAGGTCCGCGCCCAGATAGCCCTGTGCCTCCAGCGTGCGCTCATGGTCGGGACCGAGCCGCTCACGCAGCGCGTCACGTGCGTGCAGGTGGTGGCGGTAGGCCGCCTGGAAGTCGGCGAACAGCCGCAGTGCCCGGCCCAGGCGCAGCTCGGCGGCGAGGGTCGCGTCGTGCTCGGGCCCGAGGTTCGCGCTCCAGGTCTCCACCGCGCGTTGCGCCATGGAGATGAAGCCGTTGTGGTCGCCCCACAGGTAGAGGAAGTCGATGAGATTGAGGAACAGCTCCCTGGCCCACGGGTCGGTGCACTCCTCCAGCTTGGAGGCGAACACGTGCGGGAAGAGCGCGTGGTACTCCGGCCAGCGAGCGCGGTTGCCGGGTGCCTTGGGGTCGGCGTTGGCCAGCATCAGATGGCCGCAGTGCCGGAACAACATCCGTTCGTCGTCCGACAGCTGGCTGGTGACCACGCGCTGCACCAGCCGGTGCAGGGAGACGGTGTTGTCACGGTGGTTCAGCTTGGCGAGCGCGTACTGGTTGATGGCGCGGGTGGTGCGGCTGAGCGCGATCGGGTCGCGCAGCGCCTGCAGCAGCTCGGGCGGTCCCTCCATGTCGCGGCTGCTGGTCAGCAGCGACCTCGGGATGGGCTCGGGCGCGAGGAAGGCGCACACCTGCAGGAGCTGCAGGGCCGCGGGATGGCTCTCCCTCAACCGGTCGAACGAGACGTTCCACGCCGCCGCGACCGGCACCTCCGCGCCCTCCACCTGCAGCAGCTCGGTGCTGTGCTCGTCGAAGAGCTGCAGGTACTCCGAGGTGGGCATGCCCGTCTCCGACAGCCAGACGGCCGCCTGCTCGATCGCCAGTGGCAGGTCGCCCAGACGGCTGGAGATCTCGTCGGCGTCCCTGTCGCTCAGCTCCGGACCCCGCAGGCGCAGCAGCTCGCGACTCTCCTCCCGCGTGAAGACATCGACCTCGAGCGGGGCGGCGTAGGAGAACCAGTCGCGCGAGCGGGAGGTCACCATGATCTTCCCGGGGCCGTTGGTGGGGAAGAACTTCCTGATCTCCTCCACGTTCTCGGCGTTGTCGAAGATCAGCAGCCAGTCGGCGTACGGCCGGCCCAGCCGCAGCGCCTCCTTCACCGCGGGAACGGCCACGTTCGGCTCGGTGACGTTCAGGTCGAGGTGGACGGCCAGATCCACGAACGCCTGCCGGACCATGGTCAAGCGTTCTGAGGGGATCCACCAGATCAGGTCGTACTTGTCCTGATGGCGATAGCAGTACTCAATGGCGATCTGTGACTTGCCCACGCCGCCCAGACCATGTAGCGCCTCGGGAAGCACCGCCGTCGTTCCCGCCGACAACCGCTCGTGCAGCAGCGCCAGCATCTCCTCACGGCCGGTGAAGCTGGCGTTCTTCTGCGGGACGTTCCAGACCGGCGTCGGCTCGTGGGACTCACGCTTAGGGGCTAGTGGGACGGCGCTCATATTGATCGTTACTCCAAACGGGTCCGGCGGCGATGGATCCTTCACGACATGCGGGTAGACGGTGTCCTCCGGGCGTGGAAGATCACGACTGAAGGCCTGCCCCATGGCGGACTCATGCATGCCTTCCTGACCACGAAAGGAATCCCTGATCCGCCGCGCGGGCACCGTGTAGCGTCCTGCCATCGCCTCCAGGGCGGACACGGTGGGCTCGACCAGCGGCGACAGCTCCGGTGGCAGATCGGGCACCGGCGCGCTGCCCGGCGAGATGATCACGTCGCGCAGCCCACGTAACTCACCCACCTCCTGGCCGAGGTGGTCGACGACCGCGACCAGCACCTCGGCCGTCTCCGACCGCCTGCCCGCCTGCAGCAGTTCGGCCCGCACGCCCGGCACGAAGTCGTACGGCACGCTGGGCCGCGTCCGCGCCGAGCTCGCCCGCCGTACCAGATCGCTGCCCAGGACCTCGGCCAGGTGCGCCTCGGTGGCCCTGGGCGCCAGCCTGCGCTGCACGAGCCGCATCACCGACATGGTCAACGGCGCGGCGGCCAGGTGCACGGCCAGCTCGAAGGCGGTCGGCGAGACGCCCATGCGGAAACGCCAGACGCGCTGTCTGGCCGAGGCGTCGTCCTCCTCCGGCTCCGGCGGCTCGGGTTCGGCCTCGGCCGGCGCGCAGGCCAGCACCCCGCCGGACCAGCGGGTACGGCCGCCCATGACGAACTCGGCCCAGCTCTTCACGTGCCCGGCCACCGGCCCGATGACCGGGATGGGCACCGTTCCCTCCGGGACGGCCGCGCCGTATTGGATGGCGGGGGCGGCGGGCTGCGTGTTGCGCAGTTCACCGCGCTCCGGCGCGATGCCCGTGCGCCGCCACAGCCGGGTGGGCAGCAGGTGCACCACGGCGACCGCGTTGTGCTTGCCCCAGCGGGCCAGCATCCGGTGAGCGGCTCTGGTGTGCCAGGCGTCCCCGATGCCGTCGGTGAGGACGACGATGAGCCGGCGCCCGGTACGGCCGGGCAGCGCGAGCGCGGCGGCGGGTGTCGCGGGACCGTCCGCTCGCCCGGTGCGCAGCCGCAGCTCGGACTCCCGCTCGACGTCGGCGTCGAGCAGGTGCGTCCGGATCACCCGGAAGGCGGCGACGTCGTTGAGTGCCGCCGCGAAACCGTTGGCCGCGGCCCTGTGCAGGATCGCGAAGCGGCCGTCGTCGATCACCAGGTCGAGTTCGAGCAGGCGCTCACGTGCGGGAGTGAACACCGGCAGCCACAGGTCGTCGCCCGCGGCCTGCTCGGCGGTGGCCTCCTCGTCGAGTTCGGCCGAGCCGTGCGGTGACCCGATCAGGCGCCGGAACGCCCGCATCGCCTGGACGAGCGCCCGCCGCCTGGTGGACTCGGAGCCTGCGACGACCTCACGCTCGCCCGCCTCCTCCTGAACGGCGGGCTGGAGCCCGACGGCGAACGGCAGGCCGGAACCAGCGGCGTGGCCGCTGGGCACCTCGGCGTCGGAGATCTGCGGAGGCGGAGCCGGGCCTGGAGGCGGCCGTTCGGGAGGGTCCGACGGCTCCCCCGCCGGCCGACTCGGGGCCTTCGGTAGCGCCCCCGCCTGACCCGCCACGGTGTGGGCGGCGAGCCAGAGAAGGTCGGCGGCCTCCTGCCACTGCGGCGCGTCCTCGCGGCCGGATGGCGATCGACCTGCCGGCTCCTTCACCCCACGCCTGCCTCGTCGAGCCGTCGTAGCACCACGTCGAGCACCTGTTTGTAGGACTGCTCGCTCCAGCCGTCCTGGCCGGTGATGACCAGGTGGAGCGCGTTGAGCAGCTGGTCGGCGGCCACGGGGTTGTGCTTGCGGTAGTCGAGGAACTCCCGGATGATCCGGTCCTTGTACGGCTCGGCGTCCTGGCCGAAGTGCGCTCCGACCAGCTCGGCCAGCCGCTCGGCGCTGGGCTCGGGCATGTCCAGCCGGACGCACCGCCGCAGGAAGGCGCGCGGGAACTCGCGCTCGCCGTTGCTGGTGATGACGATGAAGGGAAAGGCCCTGCAGGTCACGGCGCCCTGGTTGATCGCGGCGGCCCCGCGCGGGTCGGCGGTGTGCACGGTCTCGGGCTGCTCCGAGCGGGCGCGGAACAGCTCCCTGATCTGGAAGCCGCCTTCCTCCAGCACGTCGAGCAGGTCGTTGGCGAGGTCGGCGTCGCCCTTGTCGAACTCGTCGATCAGCAGCACGCGCGGCAGCTCGTAGGGCAGCAGCGCCGTTCCCAGCGGCCCGAGCTGCACGTACTTGCCGACGCTCGGCTCGTTTCCCGCGACCCTGGCGTCCTGGACGCGGGCGACCGCGTCGTAGTCGTAGAGCCCGGAGCGCAAGGTGCTGCGGCTGTTGACGGGCCAGCGGAGGACCGGGCCCAGATGCAGCTCACGGCTCACCTGGTAGGCCAGAGTGGACTTGCCGACGCCCGGCGGTCCTGTGACCAGCAGCGGGCGGCGCAGGCAGAGAGCGGCGTTGACCGCGATGACCTCCTGCGGGTCGGGTTTGCGCACCGGCAGGGTGTCGACCCGGCCGAGCCTGCGGTCGAGCTCCTCGTGGTCCTCCGCCGGGGGGTCGATCAGCGGCCCGCCGGTGAAGGTCCGCCACGGGGGCGGCGAGGGCAGGGCGCTACGCAGGGAGATGTCCTGCAGCGGCCGTCCCGTGCCTCGGTAGAGGAGCCACCCCTGGGGAATGGCTGCGAGCTCACCGTCCCCATGTGGTTCTTCCACTCTCATCTGTGGACGTTCCTCACTTGGATACACGGTTCGGCGCATGAAATTTGACTACTTAGGAAGGATCCCCTTGTTTCACCTGTCGCGCAACCCTCAGCTGCGGCGCACGGGGAATTGGCCTGTCCGGATCGTCCCAAAGCAGGGCCACACTCTCACAGGCCGCTGAACTGCGCAATTGAAGGATGCTCTCCGGCAGCTTTTTGAGTTTGACCGGCTGGACGACGTCGTGAACTATCTCCCGAAATTCGACATTTGATGCTATATCGCGACACCAAAGGACAATCGGCAGTCCCGCGTCGATAGCGGCCTCCAATTGGGCACGGCCCATCGGGTGGTCGGGCGGCGCCGACAGGACGCAGGCCACCAGATGACAGCCACTCACCAGGTCGTCATGCATCGCACCGGGCTCGGCCGCGTCGAGCGGGATCAGGTGAGTGCCGCCCTCGCCGCGCAGGAACCTGCCCCACCGGTCATGCCAGCGCCGGTGCCGGTGACGCGGGCGCAGGCGCGCGTCGCTGCGCAGCACCACCTCGTAGTCCTGGCCGAGGGCGCGCGGCGGCAGGTTCGCGCTGATCTGACGGGGCCAGCGTTCCACGGCCAGATTGACCAGGTCGGGCGCGAGCATGAACTCCAGCAGCAGCGGGCCGCCGGCGGTCCATTCCTCCTCCGCCCGCAGGACCAGTTCCACCACGTAGTCGCCGAGTCGCTCGAACGGCAGCTCGACGTCCTCGCCGCGCACCGGGCCCCAGCCCGACTGGTCGGCCTGGGTCCAGTGGGTGACGCGGTGCGGGTCGGTGCCGTCGTCGGGCACGGGCGAGCGGTCGATCTCGATGATGAGACAGACCGGCAGGTCGGTACGGGTCTGATAGGGCGGCGGCTGGCGCAGCAACAGCTCCAGCTCGGTCGCGGCCGCATCGTCGAACTCCCGCAGCAGGTCGCGCTGGTGGTACAGCCACCTGCTCAGCTCGTCCTTCAACTCGACGTCGTTCGCCGGCTCCTGGTGGACCAGTCGTCCCCGCAGCAACGCCACGAAGCGCAGGTGCGGCGCCAGCCAGCCGGGCCTGCCGTTGACGTCGAGCAGGAACTCGAACATCTCCCACGCGGTGGTCAGCCCCACCGGGCAGGCGGCGCCCCTGCCTTCCGTGACCACCTGGTAGAGGGCGCGCAGGTCGTTCGCCTCGTAGCCCCTGAGCAACTCCTCGATCCGCCGCTCGTCCTCC
The DNA here is from genome assembly GCF_057708945.1 of Nonomuraea sp. bgisy101. Lineage (NCBI taxonomy): Bacteria > Bacillati > Actinomycetota > Actinomycetes > Streptosporangiales > Streptosporangiaceae > Nonomuraea > Nonomuraea sp. bgisy101. The sequence goes on along the minus strand of NZ_JBYITD010000014.1, from coordinate 231,351 downwards.
GGCTCGAGGAGGCTGTCGGCCAGGCCCGCCAGTCTCCTGATCTGCTCCACCTGCGGGAGCCCCGCGGCGAAGAACTCCACCGCCCGCACCAGCGCGCCGCGCGCCTGCTCGCTCTCCAGGCAGTGCCGGGCAATGTTGAGGAAATGAACCTTTCGCCTGGCGGAGTAAGGAACGTCAAGCCCGGCCGAACCCATCTCGCCCATAACCGCGTCCACGAGATCTGCGGGCTCCAGCTGAGGTATCGAGGCAAGCACTTTGGCGACCGCCATGTGATCGCCGAGTTTCGCCACGCTTCTCCCTCGCTGAACACCTTCGCCGAATTAATTGCCGTGATTCTACTAAATCGCACATGCATTTCCACTAGTGGTCAAGACGATCCACCCCAGGGCCGCGAGGGCGGCCACCGCAGCCCGTTGACCACCGGGTCGCGCCCCGATGACCGTGCAAAAGAATGCCGTACGGCTGCCCCGTGACGACAACACCTCCCGACTCTGACCGAGCGGCCGGCGCCGGCACAACCGATCTTGAAGGACGCGGAATAGTTAGTGTCGTACCTCACCGAAGGGCCGGTTTCAAGATTCACTGGACGGGCGGGCAGGCCATTGTCGTGCCGCTGTTACTCGGGCCTTCCCGACCATGCACGCCGCCTCACCGACGAGCACCTCGCGACCATCCGCACGTAACCTCCGGGCCACCCCGGCGATCTACCGTACGCGCCATGATGATCCGCAGGCTACTCGCGGGCGCGCTGGCCGTCCTGACGGGCGGTACGGTCGCCGTTGTGCTGTTCCAGTCCGACCCCGCCACGGCCGAGGGCCGCCACCATGCCCCCATCGTGATCGGCCACCGGGGCGCCAGCGCCCACCGGCCCGAGCACACGCTGCTGTCGTACGAGGCCGCCATCGCGATGGGTGCCGACTACATCGAGCCCGATCTCGTCTCGACCAAGGACCACGTGCTGGTGGCCCGGCACGAGAACGAGATCTCCGGCACCACCGACGTGGCCGTCCGTCCCGAGTTCACCGGGCGGCGCACCACCAAGACGATCGACGGCCGGGCGGTCACCGGCTGGTTCACCGAGGACTTCACGCTCGCCGAGCTCAAGACGCTGCGCGCCAAGGAACGCGTGCCGGACCTGCGGCCCGACAACGCCGCCTTCGACGGGCTGGCGGAGATCCCCACGTTCGACGAGGTCGTCCGCCTCGCCCAGCGCCACGGCGTGGGCGTCTACCCCGAGACCAAACACCCGACCTACTTCGACTCCATCGGCCTGTCGCTGGAGGAGCCGCTGCTCGAAGTGCTGAACACCCATCGGGTGCGCAAGGCCTTCATCCAGTCGTTCGAGACCGCCAACCTGCGCGACCTGCGCGCCAGGACCAGACTGCCGCTGATCCAGCTGATCACCTGGGGCGGCGCGCCGTACGACTGGGTCGCGGCAGGCGACCCGCGCACCTACGACGACATGGTCAGGCCGGAGGGGCTGCGCGAGGTGGCCGCGTACGCCGACGGGATCGGCGTGGACACCCGCCGGGTGGTGCCCGTGGGCCCTGACGGCAGGCTGCAGCAACCGACCACGCTGATCGCCGACGCCCATCGAAGGCGGCTGGAGGTGCACGTCTGGACCGTGCGCAACGAGAACTCCCAGCTCCCCCTCGACTACCGGCTCGGCGACCCGGCGAGCCCGGTCTTCTCCCGGGCCACGGGCGACGTGATGGGCTGGCTGGGCCGGCTCGTGGAGCTCGGCATCGACGGCGCGTTCTGCGACGACCCCGGCATGGGCCGCGCCGTGGTCACCCGGCGGACCGCAGGCCCCGGAGCGTGACCCCGGGGCCTCGCCGTGGTCACCCGGCGGACCGCGGACCCCGGAGCGTGACCCCGGCGGTGGCACGCCCAGCGCGGTGAGAAGGAGGCCTCGCCGGTCACCGACCGGCGAGGCCGCTCCGCGCGACGCCCCCGATCACCTCGCACCGGCGGAGCGCGCCAGGTCGGTGCGCATCCTCAGCAGTGATGGGGGCGCCGAGGGCAGGCCGGCCCGCCGCCGTCACCCCTTCTGGCGGATATCTTCATGTCGATCCGGCCCCTGAAGAAATCTTTGAGCAGAATGACCAGAACTCTGGACAGACAGTAGAGGCCGGGTGAAAATCCGATCGTCAATCGAAGATCGTGGAGACGCCGGGCGGGTGGCCCGTCCCGCGCGTAACCCCTGCTCACCATGGGCGAGGACGTATGCGGGTACTGCGTGGGCTGATCACGGCGACGTTGATATTAGCGATCCCCCCGGCGGTGACAGCCAGGGCGGACACCGCGCCGGAGCCACCGGAGAGCGTCCAGGAGCGATCGACGACGGAGGAGTCCGCGGTCGCGGCGGCCCGCCGCAGCGGCGGGCCGGTCGAGATCGAGTCGATGCGGACCGAGACCCGCCAGGTCTTCGCCAAGCCTGACGGCACCCTGACTCTGGAGCAGAACGTACGGCCGGTACGCGTACGCCAGTCCGGCGGCTGGGTCCCCGTCGACACCACCCTCCGCCTCAACCCCGACGGCACGGTCAGCCCGGCCGCGGCGGCGGTCGGGCTGACGTTCTCCGGCGGCGGCGAGGCCCCGCTGGCCAAGCTGTCGCGCGGCGCCAAGTCCCTCGAACTCGGCTGGCAGGGCGCGCTGCCCAAGCCCACGCTGAAGGGCGACACCGCCACCTACGCCGAGGTGATGCCCGGCGTGGACCTCCAGGTCACCGCGGACGTGGACGGCTTCTCCCACCTCCTGGTGGTCAAGTCGCGAGCGGCCGCGGCGAGCATGACGGAGCTGACGTTCCCGCTGTCGGTCTCCGGCCTGTCGGTGGCCTCGGACAAGGCGGGCAACCTTGAGGCCGTCGACAGGAACAAGGGCACGATCTTCGTCGCGCCCACCCCGAAGATGTGGGACTCCGAAAGGATCACCAGCCCGCAGGCGCTCAAGGAGGGCCGCTCTCCCGAGGCCCGCGAGGCCACGATGGGCGTGGAACTGGTGGGCAGGCAGCTGCGGCTCAGGCCTGACAGGAAGATGATGACGGACCCGAAGACGCGGTTCCCCGTCTACCTGGACCCGTACTTCTCGGCCGCGCGGAACGCCTGGACGGCGGTCTGGAGCAACTGGCCCAACTCCAACTACCTCAACTCCAGCGACGTCGCCAGGGTGGGTCACGTCGAGTCGCAGAAGAACCGCTCGTTCTTCCAGATGAACACCGGCTCGACCATCCACGGCAAGCAGATCATCAAGGCGACGCTGCGCACGTACGAGACGTGGTCGTACTCGTGCAGCGCCCGCAAGGTCGAGGCCTGGGCGACCAACCCCATCAGCAAGAGCACCACCTGGAACAACCAGCCCACCTGGGCCAGGCTGCTCTCCACGGTGAACGTGGCCAAGGGCTGGGGTCCCTCCTGTATGCCCGGCGGCGTCGAGTTCGACGTCACCTCGCAGGTCGTGGACGCCGCCGCCAAGAAGTGGCCCAACGTCACCATCGGCCTGCGCGCCACCAGCGAGACCGACGTGTACGCCTGGAAGAAGTTCAAGAACAACCCGAGCCTGGTCATCGAGTACAACTCGCTGCCCGGCAACCCGGTGGCCGCCGACGCCTGGTCGGACCCGGGCGGCCCCTGCGTCTCCGGCGAAGAACGGCCGATCATCAGCACCGCCACACCGAAGCTGTGGGCGAAGCTGTCGGACGCCGACAACTCGGTCCAGGGCCGTTTCGAGTGGTACAACGCCGCAGGGGTGAAGACGGGCGAGCACCTCACCCCCATGGGATCGACGGGCACCGCCTTCTACGCGACGATCCCGCTGAGCCTGTACGCCGACGGCGCGCTGATCCGCTGGCGGGTCCGTGCCGAGGACGGCAAGGCCACCAGCGCCTGGAGTCCTTGGTGCGAGGCCACCGTCGACACCACGGCCCCCGGCAGGGAGCCGGAGATCTCCTCGCCCCAGTACGCGGAGAACGGCTGGAGCGACGGGGTCGGCCTCCCCGGCACGTTCGCGTTCGCCCCGAACGGCGTCGCCGACGTCGCCGCCTACGTCTGGGGCCTCGACACCATGCCCAGGACGGAGGTCGCGCCCGGCCAGGACGGCACCGCCACGATCGCGCTGACGCCGCGTCACGACGGCCCCAACGTGCTGTCGGTTCGCAGCAAGGACCATGCGGGCCAGCTCGGCCCGATCCGCACCTACGTCTTCAACGTCAACGCGGGCAGGGGCCCCAGCGGCCACTGGGCGATGGACGAGGGCCAGGGCACCCTGGCCGCCGACGCCGCGCAGGCCCACCCGGCGACGCTGTACGGGGCGACCTGGACCTCCGGCAGGACCGGCACGGCACTCAAACTGGCCGGCGCCTACGCCCAGACCTCCGGCCCCGTCATCGACACCAGCCGCAACTTCACCGTCAGCGCCTGGGCCCGCCTGACCGGCACGGCCGCCTCCGCCACCGCCGTCACCCAGGAGGGCGGCAGGACCGGCGCGTTCGCGCTGCAGTACGCCAAGGCCAACGACCGCTGGGCGCTGACCATGGCGGGCTCGGACGCGGACGGCGCGCCTGTGGTGCGCGCCCTGTCCGCGGCCGCGCCCCGGCTGAACGAGTGGACCCACCTGGCCGGCGTCTACGACTCGGCGGCCGGCCAGGTCTCGCTCTACGTGAACGGCAAACTGGAGGCCACGGTCGCCGTCTCGCCGCCGTGGAACGCCACAGGCCCCCTGACGATCGGCCGAGGGAAGGTCAACGGGGCGGCTTCGGAGCACTGGCCCGGGGACGTCGACGAGGTGCGGGTCTACGGCCGCGCCATGTTCGCCGACGAGATCGCCGACCTGGTCAACAGCGCTGCCACGCTGGTCGGCCATTGGAAGCTGGACGAGGAGTCCGGCTCGTCGGCGGCCGACGCCTCGGGCCGGGCGACGGCCGCGACGCTGTCCGGAGCCGCCTCGTGGACGGCGGGATGGCTGGACGGCGCGCTCGCGCTCGACGGCGTCAACGGTTACGCCCAGACGACCGCGCCCGCGGTCAACACCAGAACCGGGTTCACCGTGGCCGCCTGGACCCAGCTCGACTACCTGCCCACCCGTGACACGGCGGCCGTGGCCCAGCCGGGCAGCAGGGCCGCCGGATTCCAGCTCGGCTTCGACAAGGAACAGCAGCGGTGGACCCTCGGCATGGCCGCCGCTGACACCGACGCCGCCGCCCTCGTCCGCACCCGCTCCGACGACATCCCCAACCCCCTGGAGTGGGCCCATGTCGCCGGTGTGTACGACCCGCTGGCCGGTCAGCTCCGCATCTACGTCAACGGCCGCCTGTCCACGACCACCGTCACCGCCCATCTGAGCGCATGGAACGCCACCGGCCCACTGCAACTGGGCCGGACCAAGTCCGCAGGCGTCTTCACCGGCTTCTGGCCCGGGGCGGTGGACGACGTCCGCACCTATGACGGCGTGCTGAACGCCGAGCAAATCGCACAGCTAGCCGCCCAGTAACTCCCGTACCGCACCCCGACTGGGAGAGGTCCAATGGATCTGCCGGATGAGTTAGAGCTGCCCGAATCCCGCTGGAATCGTTTTCCGCCGCCAAAGGAACCCGACCTTCCCGACTCCTCCTGGAACCGTTTCCAGGAGCCCAAGCGCGAGTCGCCCTGGCCACGCAGGCTCGCGACCATGCTCCCCGTCCTCCTGGTCGTGCCACTGGTGTACGCCGTGCCCGCCTCGGCCGACCCTCGCCCGGCGCCCTCGGTGCAGAAGGAGACGCCGGTCAAGGGAAAGGCGGTCCCCGTCCTGCCGCCGATGGCCGATCCCGTGCAGAAACAGGCGTGGAAGGCGCCGCCTGGCATCACCTGGCCCCGGCCCCAGAAAGCCGAGCTGGGCGGCGCCACCACGCTGGCGGCCGGCTTCCCGGTGAAGCTGGCCCCACGGCGAGGGGAGGCCAAAGCGACCGAGGCCGCCGAGCCGGTGAGCGTGGAACTGCTCGACACCGACCGGCTGGGACTGGCGATGCGCGTCACCCCCGGCCAGGGTGTCGCGGCGGCCAGGGCGGCGAGGAAGACCCGCCTGCAGGTCGACTACTCGGGCTTCCGTTACGCCTACGGCGGCGACTACGGCGCCCGGCTGCGCATGGTCAAGCTCGACGAATGCGCGCTCGACACGGCCGCCACGAACTGCGCCCCGCCCGAGCCGGTGAAGAGCGAGAACGACGCGAAGGCCGGCACCCTGACCGCCGAGGTCGAGACCGGCGCCGTGTACGCGCTCACGGCCGCCGCCTCAGGCCAGTCGGGCGACCACTCGGCCACCTCGCTGTCGCCCTCCGCCGACTGGAGCGTCGGCACCCAGACCGGCGACTTCACCTGGGACTACGACATGCGCACGCCGCCCTCGCTGGGCGGCGACGAGCCGGAGATCTCGCTGGCCTACTCCTCGCAGAGCGTGGACGGCCGCACCGCCTCCACCAACAACCAGGCGTCATGGGCCGGCGACGGCTTCGAGCTCAACCCCAGCGGCTACATCGAGCGCCGCTACAAGTCCTGCATGATCGACGGCAAGAAGACCGGCGACCTGTGCTGGGACCAGGACAACGCCACCCTGGCGCTCGGCAGCTCCGCCGTCGAACTGGTCAAGGACGCCACGACCAAGCAGTGGCGGCCCAAGCGCGACGACGGCACCCGCATCGAGTACCTCACCGGGGCCACCAACGGCGACAACAACGGTGAGTACTGGCGCGTCACCACCGCCGACGGCACCCAGTACACCTTCGGCATCAACCGTCTGCCCGGCTGGGTGACCGGCAAGCCGGAGACCAGGTCGGTCCAGACGGCGCCGGTGTTCGGCAACAACAGCGGCGAGCCCTGCTACTCCAGCACCCCGGCCAACGCCTGGTGCCAGCAGGCCTACCGGTGGAACCTCGACTACGCCGTGGACACCCACGGGAACGCGACCACGTACTGGTACGAGCGCGAGACCAACTACTACGGCCGCAACTCCAAGCCCGAACTGGGCACCCAGTACGTGCGTGGCGCCTACCTCAGCCGCATCGACTACGGCTACCTGCAGAACGAGTTGTTCACCACGGCCCCCGCGGCCCGCGTGCTGTTCGAGGTGGCCGAGCGCTGCCTGCCCAGCGGCACCGTGACCTGCGCCCCCGACCAGCTCAAGAAGGAGACCGCCAGTCACTGGCCTGACGTCCCGTTCGACCAGATCTGCGACGCCGGTGTGAAGTGCATCGACCGCCTGACGCCGACGTTCTTCACCCGCAAGCGGCTGACCAAGGTCACCACCCAGGTCCGCAACAGCGCGGGCCAGTACTACCCGGTGGACTCCTGGGCGCTGACCCACCAGTTCCCCGCCACGGGTGACGGCCTCAGCCCGTCGCTGTGGCTGGCCTCCGTCCAGCAGACCGGTCATGTGGGCGGCACGATCACGCTGCCGAAGACCACGTTCGTCGGCGTCCAGCTCCCCAACAGGGTGGACGCCACCGAGGGCCGCGCCCCGCTGGTCAAGTGGCGAGTCCAGTCGGTCGACAACGGGACCGGCGGCGAGCTGCGGATCAACTACGCCCCCGCCGAGTGCAGGCCAGGCGAACTGCCGGCGGCCGACAAGAACACCAAGCGGTGCTTCCCGCAACGCTGGACGCCGCAGGACGAGACCGAGGTCACCGACTGGTTCCACAAGTACGTGGTGTCGCAGACGGTCGAGGTGGACCGCGTCGCGGCCTCGCCCAACGTGGTCACCAGCTACGAGTACCTGGACGGCGCCGCCTGGCACTACGCCGAGAACATCCTCATCAAGCCCGAGCACCGCACCTGGTCGGACTTCCGCGGGTTCGGCCGGGTACGGGTACGTGAGGGCGACGGGCAGGACACCAAGCGCACGCTCACCGAGTTCCGGTACTTCCGCGGCATGCACGGCGACAAGCAGTCCGACGGTTCCAAGCGCAGCGCGCAGGTCCAGGACTCCGAGGGAGCCAAACTGGACGACCTCGACCAGTACTCCGGCCTCGAGCACGAGGAGATCCTGTACGACGGCGACGGCGGGGCCGTCCTGAAGGCGGCGGTCGAGCAGCCGTGGTCGGTGAAGACCGCGGAGTCCACGCAGGGCGGCGTCACCAAGACCGCGCACGTGGTCGAGGCCAAGTCCATGGTCACCCGAACCTCGCTGCCCGGCGGTACCTGGCGGCGTACCGGCGAGGAGCGCTCGTACGACACCAAGGGCCTGCTCACCCAGGTAGAGGAAAAGGGCGACCTGACCACGCCCGACGACGACCAGTGCACCAGCTACACCTACGCCCGCAACGACGCGAGCTGGATGCTCGACTACCCCAGCCGTGTCCAGAAGGTCGCCGCGAGCTGCGGCACCGCCGTGTCCGCGCTGGCCGCCGGTGACGTCATCTCGGACGAGAAGGTCCAGTACGACGGCAAGCCGTACGGCCAGGCACCGAGCAAGGGCGATGTGACCTCGGTCCAGCAGATCGTCTCCGGAGACGGCGCGACGATCGTCGACAGCGCCCACACCTACGACGTGTACGGTCGCGAGACCAGCGAGACCGACGCGATCGGCACCAGGTCCGTGACCGCCTACAGCCCTGCCACCGGCACCCTCCCCTCCGAGATGACCGAGACCAACCAGCTCGGCCACACCGACCGTACGATCCTCGAACCGGCCTGGGGCGAGCCCGTCGCCGAGGTCGACGCGAACAACCGGCGCGTCGACCTGGAGTACGACGCGGTCGGCCGCCTGACCAAGGTCTGGCAGGCCGACCGCAACAAGGCGGCAGGGCAGTCGCCCAGCACCGAGTACGCCTACGTCCTGCGCGCCGACGGCCCCAGCATCGTCACCACGAAGACGCTGCGCGCCGACGGCGGCTACACCTCCAGCCACGAGCTGTACGACGGCCTGACCCGCGAGCGCCAGACCCAGGAACCGGCGCCCAGGGACGACCAGACGCAGGACCCCGCGCTGCGTGACGGCCGCACGATCACCGACACCTTCTACAACTCCCTGGGCGAGCAGTCCAAGGCCAACACCGGCTACTTCGCCACCGGGACGCCCTCCACCGACCTGCTGGCGGTGGCCGACACCGACGTGCCCGCGCAGGTCGTGTCCCTCTTCGACGGCGTGGGTGACGTCAACGCCCAGGTCCTCAAGGCGAAGGGGGTGGAGAAGTACCGGGTCTCGTCCAAGCAGGAGGGTGACAGGATCCACGTGACGCCGCCCGCGGGCGGCACCGCGACCACCCGTATCGGGGACGCCGAGGACCGCCTGATCGAGCTGCGCCAGTACAAGGGCGCGACCCCGACCGGCGAGTACGACTCCACCAAGTACACCTACGACCACGCCGGACGGCTGTCCACGGTGACCGACTCGGCAGGCAACGTGTGGCGCCACCACTATGACCTGCGCGGCCGGGAGATCAAGACCGAGGACCCCGACAAGGGCGTCACGACGATGACGTACAACGACGCCGACGAGCTCGTCAGCACCACCGATGCCCGCGGCAGGACCCTGTGGTACGTCTACGACGAGCTGGGCCGTGAGAAGGAGCTGCGCGAGAACTCCGCGACGGGCCCGCTGCTCGCCGAGTGGAAGTACGACGCCCTGGCCAAGGGCCACAAGAACGCCAGTATCCGGTACGTGGACGGGCAGGCGTACAAGGCGGAGATCAACGCCGTCGACGCCGACTACCGCCCGCTGCGCGAGACCGTCACCGTCCCCGCGCGGGAGGGCAGGCTGGCGGGCTCGTACGTCCTCAACACCCGCTACACGCTCGACGACCAGGTCCAGTCCGTCAGCTTCCCCGCCGCAGGAGGCCTGGAGCAGGAGTCGGTCGTCTACAGCTACGACGAGCTGGGCCAGCCGACCAAGGTCACCGGCCTGTCGTCGTACGTGACCGCGACCCGCTACTCCAAGCTGGGCGAGACCCTGCAGTACGAGCTGGGCACCGGAGGCAAGAAGACCTGGCTCACCTACACCCACGACGAGACCAGCCGCAGGCTGACCAGCATGCGGCTCGACAGGGAGAGCGCCCCGGCGACCGACCTGGACCTCAACTACACCTACGACGCGGTCGGCAACATCACCAAGATCGCTGACAGAGGGGCGAGCGGTCAGGACACGCAGTGCTTCGCCTATGACCACCTGCGCCGCCTGACCTCCGCCTGGACGGGCACCGACGACTGCGCCAGCGGCAGCCCGCAGTCGGACAAGATCGGCGGCGTGGCCCCGTACGCGTTCAGCTACGCCTACGACTCCACCGGCAACCGGACCAAGGAGACCAAGCACGCCTGGGGCGGCGCGGGCGAGACGGTCCGCTCCTACACCTACCCGCAGGCCGGCGGCAAGCAGCCGCACGCGCTGCAGACCGTCGGCGCCGACCTCTTCGAGTACGACGCCGCGGGCAACACCACCAGGCGCAAGGTCGGCACCTCGGACCAGACCCTGGTCTGGGACGCCGAAGGCAACCTGGAGTCGGTGACGGAGGCGGGCAAGACGACGTCCTTCGTCTACGACGCGGAGGGCGACCGGCTGATCCGCAAGACGCCGACCGACGCCACGCTCTACGTCGACGACATGGAGCTGCGCTTCGACTTCGCCAAGGACGTCGTCGAGCAGACCCGCTACTACACCATCAACGACCAGCCCATCGCCGTACGCACCAACGACAACCAGGTCTACCTGCTGGCCAACGACCACCTGGGCACCGCGCAGGCCGCGGTGAACGCCGGCAACGGCGAGCTGGCCGTACGGAGGACGACTCCGTTCGGCGAGAACCGGGGCGCGCCACCGCCATGGTGGCCCGGGCAGCGCGGATTCGTCGGAGGCACGCAGGATGCGACGACCGGGCTCATCCACCTCGGCGCCCGCGAGTACGACCCCAAGAACGGCCGCTTCCTGTCGGTGGATCCGATCATCGACGATGTGGATCCGCAGCAGCTCAACGCCTACGCCTACGCCAACAACAGCCCGGTGAGCATGAGCGACCCCGACGGGCAGTGGGTCTGGGTCGTGGTCGCGATCGGTGTCCGGCTCGGGGCCCGCTACCTCGCCAAGAAGGCGGCCCAGCGCGCCATCAGGCGTGAGGCGATCCGCCGTGCCAGGGAGGCGGCCAGGAAGCGGGCCCTGGCGGAGGCCAGGAAACGGGCCGCGGAAGAGGCCAAGAAGCGGGCCAAGGAGGCGGCCAGGAAGCGGGCCCTCGCCGAGGCGAAGAAGCGGCGGCTGGCGGCGGCCAGGAAGAAGGCGGCCGAGGCGGCCAGGAAGGCGCGGGAGGCCGCGGCGAAGCGACGGGCAGCGATGGCGGCCCGCAGAGAGGCCAGGAAGGCGGCTCGCGAGGCGGCGGCCAAGCGGCGCATGGCGCTGGCGTCTCAGCGGCGGAACCACCGGGCCGGCAGGATCCCCAGGGGCATCCAGCACGCGCGCTCGCGCCCGGCGAGCCGGCCGACCAGCCACAGGGCGCAGCAGCGGCACTCTCCGCCCAGGGCGAACCGGCAGCCGGCACAGCCGAGGCCCAGCCAGGTCTACAGGAACGACGGCTCCGTACAGCCGACCCAGTCCTACACCGTCTACGGCAACGGCCGGATGTACCCGCAGGGCAGGCCACCGTCGAACCTGCCGCGCAGCGGCGGCTCCGGCCAGAGTGAGAAGCAGATCTTCAAACCGGAGAAGATAGAGATCGAGACGAACCGGAGGGGTGCCGCCACCGCCGAACTCGGCGCCCGAAGCCAGAAGATCGTGGACAACGTCGTCGACATGTTCGACACCTGGTTCGGTGGAATGGGAGGAATGGGCTGACAGGACCGCCTTCCGCTGAGCACTGACCGGCGCGGGACCCTCGTGGTCCCGCGCCGGCGGCGTCACGGCGGGGCTTCCCCGCGCCTTCGCCGTACGGCGGGCCGCGGGCGTGGCTCGGGGCCCGCCAACGCCTGCCCCGGCCCGCTCATTCGTGACAGCAGCACCCTGCGGACCCGGACGATCGCATGGTGTCGTCGCCCTTCGAGATGGTGTCGTCGCCCTTCGAGGGGGTGGAGCCGAGGTCGTCGCCGCCGGAGGCCCCGGCGATCTTGTCCAGCCACCGAGGGTCCGGTTCGGCGGCGGCGCCGTACTCGTCGTGCCAGTTCCACCACTCGTACGGCCGGGTCTGGGGATAACCCTCGGGCGAGTTCTCCCACTCCTCCTGCCGCCCGAGCGCTGTCATGTCGAGGTAGCTCCAGGTGCTCCCCAGTGCCTCGTCGCCGCGGTTGTTGACGAAGTAGGTGCGGAACACGCGGTCGCCGTCACGGATGAACGCGTTCGTGCCGTGCCATTCGTCCACGCCGAAGTCGGCGTCGAACGTGTCGGTCATGGTGTACCACGGCATCGTCCAGCCCATCCGCGCCTTCAGGCGCTCGATGTCGGGCTGCGGCGCGCGCGAGGCGAAGGCGAGAGTGGTGTCGCGGGCGTTCAGGTGGGCGACGTGGGCGACCTGGTCGGCCACCAGGGAACAGCCGCGGCACGCGTGGTCGGGCCAGCCGAACACGCCGGGCTCGAAGAAGGCGCGGTAGACGATCAGCTGACGGCGGCCCTCGAACAGGTCGAGCAGGCTCGCCCTGCCCCCGGGCCTTCGAACGCGTACTCCTTGTCCACCGCCAGCCACGGCATCCGCCGACGCTCGGCGGCCAGCGCATCGCGGGCGCGGGTCAGCTCCTTCTCCTTCACGAGCAGTTGCCGGTGCGCCGCCTCCCACTCCTGCGGCGTGACGATCGATGGGGTTCTCATGGTGGTGTCCACCTTTCGGTTCAGGTTCACGCTGACGCGTTGAGGAGGACAGCCGTCGCTATCGCCCCTGCCCGGCTGCCGCTTCTTCAAGCGGCAGGCGTGGGCGGCCGCGCCCGTTGGGCTGTCCTTCTCCCGTGGTGATCAGGCTCCGGAGGCTGCCGGCGTAGAAATCCCACGCGGTGGAACAGACCTCGAAGCACTCGTAGGCGGGGACCAGGCCCTGGTGGGTGAGACGGACCTCGGTCTTGCCGTCCTCGTCCGAGATGTCGAAGCTGATCGTGGTGCCGATCCACTCGGTCTTGTCCTCGGTGAAGTCGAAGTAGTTGTCCACCACGAGCCAGGAGACCTTCCGGCCGGGGACGGCCTCCGTCACCTGGATGCGGCAGCGGTGCACGTCCTCGTAGTGGTAGGTGAACTCGGCTCCGGGCTGGTCGGTGGGGCCGTCGATCTCTTCCGACCACCAGCCTCGAGCGTCGATGACGGCGTCGAAGGCTTCCATCGGGGTCCGGTCCACGGTGAAGGTGGTGGTGAATCCGTGATCAGTCATGCTGTCCTCCGGTTTCGTGGAGCGGGGTCGTGGCGGGGCCGCTCGCACGCTGGTCGAGGTGATCCTTCAACGCTCCGAGCGGACCGTCCCAGTCGCGGGCCAGCGCGGCCAGGAACTGCTGCGCCACCTGCATGGGCGCGGAGCGAAGCCGGTAGCGCACCCGGCGCCGCTCCCCCGGCTCGGCCGTCACCAGGCCGGCCTCGGCCAGCAGGGCCAGGTGCTTGGCGATCGCCTGCCGCGTGATCGGCAGACGATCGGCCAGATCCGTGGCCGTGGCCGGTCCTCCCGAGGCCAGCGCGGCCAGGATGGCGCGCCGGCTCGGGTCGGCCAGGGCGACGAAGACCTGCTCGGCGATCGCCTCGATGTCAGGCGGCATCGAGGTATACGACCAGTTCGCCCAGTTCGCTCGCCCATCCCTGGATGTTGGCGTCGTACGCCTTGCGGTACGCGTCCTCCGGCAGTTGGGCGAAGCCGGTCTCGACCACCCTCAGCCGCGTGCCCGCGCCGACCGGTTCGAGCGTGAACTCGACATAGGTACGGCGCGGATCGTCCTCGGGCAGCCCGTGGATGTGCCAGGTGAACCCGAACACCGTCGGTTCCTCCACCCGTTCCACCCGCATGTCGACCGTGAACCCACCGGTCCACTTCATCTGGGCCGACCCACCAGGACGCAGGTCGATCGTCGCCTCGTTGCCGAACCAGGAGCCCAGCCCCTCGGCCGTGGTGAGCGCCGCCCACACCTTGCCGGGCGGGTGAGCGACCTCCACGGTCCGCTCGATGCGATCGGGAAAGCCCATGACAGCCTCCAATAAGTAGCAACCGAACGGTTGCCACACTATAGCAATCGAATGGTTGCGTCAACGGCCCCGCTCGAGGGGGCGCTCGGTTCGGCCGAGCACAGACTGGATGGGGCGGCTACGACGCCTGAGGCGCCAGCACGTCGCGGGGCGGGCCCTCCGCGGCCAGCCGCCCGGCCCGGAGCAGGAGGCAGTGGTCCGCGCCCATCGCCATGGCCAGGTCGTGAGTGGCGTGGACCACGGTGACACCGCGCTCCTTCTCCCGGTCGAGCACGGCGGCGATGTGCCGCCGCGCGTCCGGATCCAGCCCGGTCGCGGGCTCGTCCAGCACGAGCAGGCCGGGCTCCTGCGCGAGCGCCTGGGCGAGCAGGACGCGCTGGCGTTGACCGCCCGACAGCGCGCTCAACTGGCGTTCGGCCAACCCGGAGACGCCGAGTCTGGCCATGCAGTCGTCCACCGTCGACCAATCGTGCGCCGACAGCCGCCGCCACAGGCCACGCGACGCCCAGCGACCCATCGCGACCGTGTCCCGCACGGTGATCGGCAGGGCGTCCGAGACGGCGTCGCGCTGCACCACGTAGCCGGGACGGCCGGCGGGGGCTCGCTCGATCCCGCCGCGTGACAGCCGGACGGTCCCGGCGAGCACTCCCAGCAGGGTGGACTTGCCCGAGCCGTTCGGGCCGACCACGGCGGTCACGCCGGAGCGGGGCAGCCGGGCCGAGAGCCCGCGCAGGACCGCCTTACGGCCGTAGCCCGCCGTCATGTCGCGGATCACGACCACCTCACCGTCCACCATGAAGCCTCCTCTTGAAAATGACAACGGTTTTCATTGTAGAGTGCTGCGTCATGGATTGGTTGCTTGATCCCTTTCACGTCTCGTTTGTCCGGCAAGCCCTCTGGGCCGGGATCCTGGTGTCCCTGCTCTGCGCGATCGCCGGAACCTGGGTGGTGCTGCGCGGCATGGCCTTCCTGGGCGACGCGATGTCCCACGGGATGCTCCTGGGAGTGGCGCTCGCGTCCATGGCCGGGGTGAACGTCCTGATCGGCGCCCTGCTGAGCGCGGGCGGCATGGCGATGGGCGTGAGCGTGCTCAGCCGGTCGCCCCGGTTGTCACAGGACACGAGCATCGGGCTGCTCTTCGCCGGGATGCTGTCCCTGGGCGTGATCGTCGTGTCGCACTCCCAGTCCTTCGCGGTGGACTTGACCGCCTTTCTGTTCGGCGACGTGCTGGCGGTCAGGGGGCAGGACCTGGCCGGGCTCGGCGTCGCGCTCGCGGTCACCGCCGCGGTCGCAGTGCTCGGGCACCGGATGTTCGTCGCGCTCGCCTTCGATCCGCGCAAGGCGCACACGCTGGGGATGCGTCCCCGGCCGGCCCACATCCTGCTGCTCGGCCTGGTCACGCTGGCCATCGTCGCCTCGTTCCACATCGTGGGCACGCTGCTGGTGTTCGGCCTGCTCATCGGGCCTCCGGCGGCGGCCGCGCTGTGGGCTCGCCGGATCCCGACGATCATGCTCGGGGCGGCGCTGCTCGGGATCGCCTCGACCGTGATCGGCCTGGTCGTGTCGTGGCACGCGGCGACGGCCGCGGGCGCCACGATCGCCGCGGTCGCCGTGGCCCTGTTCTTCCTGTCCGCCCTGGGCGACCTCCTACGGCACCGGCTCCCCTCCCCTGGCCGGGTCCCTTTCGGAAAGGACACGGAGGGGCAGCCGTGTTGACGACAACGGCGTCCAGGGTGGTGGCGGCGACCCTCGCCGGAGGAACCCTGCTCATGGGATGCGCCGCCCAGCACAGCGACGGCAGGGCCGCGAACACCAAGGAGAAGATCCCGCACGGGTACGTCGAGGGCGCCGAGGAGATGCCCGAGCCGCAGCCCCGCCTCGTCCTGGCCGATGGGGAAACAGGCAGGGTTCACGTCCTCGACCTGCTCACCGGCGAGACCTCCGCGGTCGCTCACGTCGAAGGTGTGCGGGACATCGCCGGCAACGGCCGCTACGCCTACCTCACGACGGGCTCGGGCGTCCTGCGCGTCATCGACGGCGGCGCCTGGGCCGTCGACCACGGCGACCACTTCCACTACTACCGGACCGCGGCGCGCGATCTCGGCGAGGTCGCAGGGCGGCCGCCGTACGAGACCGCCGAGGGCGCGGCGGTCACGGCCGTGCGGTCCGCGGACGGCGCGGTCGAGCTGTTCGACCGCGCGCGCATGGAGAAGGGCGACCTCGCAGGGACGGGCGGCCTCAGGGCCGCTGCCGCCGTGCCGTACCAGGAGCACCTGCTGATGGCCGCCGACGGCGCCGTCGTGGCACGCGCGCGGACCGGCGGCGCGGGGACCCCCGTCGGCGCCTGCGAGGACCCGGCGGGTACGGCGGTGACACGACGTGGCGTGATCTTCGGATGTGCCGACGGGGCCCTGCTGGTCACCAGGAAGGGGGGCGCGTTCGCCGGCGAGAGGATCCGCTATCCACGCACGGGCAAGGACGGCGAACGCGCGACAGAGTTCCTGCACCGTCCCGGAAGCACGACGCTGGCGGCGAAGGCCGGCGACTCGGGGACATGGGTGCTCGACGTCGCCGCCAAACGCTGGAAACTGCTGGAAACCGGCCCCGTGGTGGCGGTGAACGCCGTGGGCGAGGACGCGCCGGTCCTGTCCCTGACAGAGGACGGCGTGCTCCACGCCTACGACCCCGTCTCCGGTGACGAGACCGCCAGGACGGAGTTGCTCACCGCTCCCCTGACCGGCTCCCCCAGCATCCAGGTGGACACCGGCCGTGCCTACCTCAACGACCCCGCCGCCAGAGCGGTCCACGAGATCGACTACAACGACGACCTCAGGCGCGCCCGCACGTTCGAGACCGGCTTCACACCCACGTACATGACGGAGACCGGACGATGACCGCGCTCGGCCGGCTCGTGACGGCGATCGTGCTCATGATGGCGGCCGGTTGCGCGAGCACCGGTGGCCACGGTCCGCGGGTGGTCGTCACCACGAACATCCTCGGCGACGTCGTCCGCGCCGTGATCGGCGACCAGGCCGAGGTGACCGTGCTGATGAAGCCGGACTCCGATCCGCACTCGTTCGGCATCTCCGCCCAGGAGGCCGCGCTGCTGGAGGACGCCGACCTGATCGTCTCCAACGGGCTCGGGCTCGAGGAGGGTGTCCTGCGCAACGTCGAAGCCGCCGGGAACAGCGGCGTGCCCGTGCTGGCCGTCGGGGAGGGCGTCCAGCCCCTCCGCTTCACCGCCGACAGGGCGGCGGGGCACCTCGATCCCCACTTCTGGACCGACCCGCGACGCATGGCCAAGGCCGTCGACCTGATAGCCGAACAGGTCGTCGCGAACGTGCCCGGCATCGACGGCGGCGCCGTACGAGCCGGCGCCGCGGCCTACCGCGCGCAGGTCGAGCGGCTGGACGCCTGGGTCGAAGAGCAGGTCGCCACCATCCCGCCCGAGGCCCGCCGTCTGGTGACCAACCATCACGTCTTGGGCTACTTCGCCCAGCGTTACGGCTTCCAGGTCGTCGGCGCCGTGATCCCCAGCGGCACGGCACTGGCCTCCCCGAGCACCTCGGACCTGAAGGCGCTGAAGGACGCGATCCACCGGACGAAGGTCAAAGCGATCTTCGCCGACTCCTCCCAGCCCGACCGCCTCGCCCAGGTGCTGGTCTCGGAAGCCGGTGTGGACGTCAAGGTCGTCACCCTCTTCTCGGAGTCCCTCAGTCAGCGCTCCCCTGGCGCGGCCACGTACCTCGACATGATCCGCAGCAATACCAGAGCCATCACCGCCGGCCTCGACGGCCGTTGAAGAACTCCCCATGACCGTTGAAGAACCCCCATGAAAGGTGCACGACACATGACCGTCCGACCACGGACCACCGCTCCGGCGGTACTGCTCGCGGCGGGCCTCCTGCTCGCCGCCTGTGGATCACAGGTGCCCACGGCGGCGCCCGCCCCCGACTCGCCCGCCCCCGCCTCGCCTTCCGCCGCTCAGAAGCCTGTGGCGGCTCCCGTCGTCATGACCTACGACGGCGGCTTGTACGTCCTCGACGGGCAGAGCCTGGAACTCGCCAAGGACATCCCGCTCAGCGGGTACAACCGGATCAACCCCGCAGGGGACCGGCACCACGTCCTGGTCTCCACGTCGACCGGGTTCCGCGTGCTCGACGCCGCCTCCGCCACTTTGAAGGAGGAGGAGTTCAAGGGAGCCAAACCCGGCCACGTCGTGCGGCACGCGGGCACCACCGTCCTGTTCGCGGACGGCACCGGCGAGGTGACCCTGTTCGATCCGGAGGAACTGAGCGCCGGCCTGCCCAAGGGCGAGGTCTACAGGGCGGCGGCGCCGCACCACGGCGTCGCGATCGAGCTGGAGAACGGCGAGCTGGTCGTCACCCTCGGCACCGAGGAGAAACGCACCGGCATCCTCGTCCTCGGCAAGGACCGCAAGGAGATCGCCCGCAACGAGGACTGCCCAGGCGTGCACGGCGAGGCCACGGCCCAGGGCGAGGCCGTCGTGATCGGCTGCGAGGACGGCGTCCTGCTGTACAAGGACGGCGAGATCAGCAAGATCGACAGCCCCGGCGAGTACGGCCGGATCGGCAACCAGGCAGGCTCCGAGGTGTCGCCCGTCGTCCTGGGCGACTACAAGAAGGACCCCGACGCCGAACTCGAGCGCCCCACGCAGGTCTCGCTCATCGACACCAGGACCGGCACGATGAAACTGGTGGACCTCGGCACCAGCTACACCTTCCGCTCCCTGGCCCGCGGCCCTCAGGGTGAGGGCCTGGTCCTCGGCACCGACGGCGCCGTCCACGTGATCGACCCGGCCGCCGCGAAGGTCACCAGGACGATCAAGGTGCTCGACGAATGGAAGGAACCGATGGAGTGGCAGCAGCCGCGGCCGAACATCTTCGTCCGCGACAGGACCGTCTATGTGAGCGACCCCGCGGGCAAGAAGGTGCACGCGGTCGACTTCGCCTCAGGGAAGCCGACCCGCAGCACGGCTTTGCCGCAGGCGCCGAACGAGCTCAGCGGCACCACCGGTTGAGCACGGCAGGCGACTGAAGGCACCACGGTGACCCCGTCACACCTCGAGGGGACATCGGGCCGGCACCGCGTCTTCGTGCTCGACGGACAAGGGCGACGCGACATCGCGGTGCCGGCTTTTCGCCTGGTCGGGGACACACCCTTGACCGCTCGGCCGCCGTTTGTGGCCGTGCCGGAGGGCACCCGTCGAGGTCGAATCCATCGCGCCGATTCCTCATCCGTACATGCCGAAATTTCGGGCATGGCACAATCTTCGCCATGTCCAACCGGATCTTGGCTCTAGCCGCCGCAGTCACGCTCGCCGCGACCGGTTGCGGGGTGCTGCCCACCAGCGAAGCCGCACCGCCGTCCCCGTCCGCGACCTCTCCGTCGAGCGAGCCGGCCACCAGCGCCCCGGCCACCCCGACCGCGTCGGCCC
Source organism: Nonomuraea sp. bgisy101 (assembly GCF_057708945.1). Classification (NCBI taxonomy): domain Bacteria; kingdom Bacillati; phylum Actinomycetota; class Actinomycetes; order Streptosporangiales; family Streptosporangiaceae; genus Nonomuraea; species Nonomuraea sp. bgisy101. The sequence goes on along the minus strand of NZ_JBYITD010000014.1, from coordinate 211,805 downwards.
AGGAGAGCCAGGACAGCCAGGACAGCCAGGACAGCCGTCCTGCCCTGGCCGAAACCCGCAGCACCATGACCGAGAACCTCAAGATCGAGGTCGTCGGGCTCAACCGGGTCAAGGGGAAGCACCTCGTCGCCCAGCTCCGCCTGTCCAACACCGGCACCGAGCAGGTGCCCTGGACCGGCGAGATGGGCGACAACACCCGTGAACTCGGCGAGATCCGGTGGGCGTCGGGCATCGGCGTCCTCGACACGACGGCCCGTGTCTGGCTCCTGCCGTACCAGCCGGAGGGCTCCCCGTGCCTGTGCAGCGACCAGAGCCGTGACGGGCTCGGCTACTTCGTCGAGCCTGGTCAGTCGATCAACGTGTACGCGGTGCTGCCCGCTCCGTCGGGGAACCCCGCCACCGCCACGGTCGTCACTCCTGTGGGCCCGCCCATGCTGAACGTGCCCATCAGCGACGCGCCGCCCGCCGGCGACTTCCCCGACCCCGACGCCGAGCCCGTCACCAAGGTGACCCGCCGCCTCGTCCTGCCTTCCGAGAGCTCGGACAAGTCGGAGGAGACCACAGACAGCGGCAAGGACCTGCAGGTCCACCTCTCCTCCGATGTGCTGTTCGCGGTGAACAAGGCCAACCTCACCCCGAAGGCCAAGACCGTGCTGGCCCGTACGGCCAAGCTCATCGACGCGTCGCCCGCCGCCGTGGTGACGGTGGAGGGCCATGCCGACTCCTCCGGCAACGACGCCATCAACGATCCGCTGTCGCGGCGCCGCGCTCTGGCGGTGCAGCGCGCCCTGTCGGCCCTGCTGACTCGCGAGGGCCCACGTTTCCAGGCTCGCGGGTACGGCTCGCGCCGCCCCTTGTACAGCAACGACAGCGACGAGGGCAAGCGCCGCAACCGCCGGGTGACCGTCGCCTTCGAAAAGCCCAGGTCGGAGCAGACGGATCCGGCGGGGGACGTCGTGCACACGCTCTCGCCTGACGCGGGCGAGCTCACGGCCACCGGCGAGGCCAAGGGCCAGCCGATCGGCCTGGAGATCACCGGGCTGAGCAGGCTGCCGGGCGGGCTCGGCCTCCTGACGTACACGATCACCAACCAGGGCTCGGCCGAGACCTGGTACAACGACCTGCACGACGCGCAGGACTGGGAGAGCTACAAGTACCAGGCCGCCAGCAACGTCCGGCTGACCGACGCCGCCGCCCGCCGCCAGTACCTGCCTGGCCGCTTGGAGGTGCCCACGGACGACGGTGTCGATTTCTACTGCGCCTGCACCGACGTCTCCGGCGTGCGCATCAGCACCGAGAAGTTCGCCCCGGGCCAGACGCGCGTGTTCTGGAGCCTGTTCGCCCTCCCGGACAACGCGAGAAACCTCACGGTCAAGATCGCCTCCTTCCGCGACCTTGACGTGCCCGTCCGGTGACGCGTGCTCATCCGGCTCCGGGCAGAGACGGGCGGTTGACCATCCGCTACTGAGCCGTGGGCCGGCATTCCCGGTCCTGACGTTTTGCGGCCGGCTCCCTGAGGCCGGCTTCCAGGCCTTCTTGGGCCCGGCCTCTTGGGCCCGGCCTCTTGGGCCCGGCTTCTTGGGCCGGCGGCAACGCCGAAGAGGCGCCGGAAAGAATGACCTCCGACGCCTCTTCCTTGCCTTTCATGACCTTCCAGGAATTTGTACTAATTATTCCTGTTGCTGCCACCGCCGCCCGCATTGGTGCCGCCTAGGCCGATACCCTTCCCGAGACCGGGATCGCTCGCGGATGCGCTGTAGTGCGTGGCGACCGCGGTGTCGGCGGCGAGGACATCGGCCGACACGGTCGCGGGCGCGACGAGGGCGAAGGCTGCCACTGCTCCGGCTGCGAGAACGTTCTTCATCGTGAACATCGAGATCACTCCATGTCGAATGGGTTGTGCCCTGGTGAGACCTGGGCCGGCTTCCCGGAATTGTGCGATAAATCCGGATATGTGGTGCTGCAACCTTCAGGGCGGGTTCCGCATTCCGCGAATCTCGGTGATTTCCAATGAAGAGACGTGCGCATACCTTTATTTGACGTTTAAAGCAGTGTGCGCCACTCCCTGGGAGTGAAACTCCTACCGTGCTCGGACGGCCTGAGCGGCACCGTCGACGATTCCGCCGACGGCGGCTGTCGGGGTTCGGCGCGGTGCGCGGTACCGGGGAGTGGTCACTGCCACGAGCCGCAGACCGTGCCGCCGGCGGGTGGTCGAGCTGAGTCAGTAGTCTCATCGATCATGGACCTACGACGCCTGAAACGCTCGACCGCTCTGCGGTGCGCCCTGTTAGCGCCATTGCTGTATGCCGCGGTGACTCTGATCGCGATCCAGCTGGCCGCCCAGAGTGGGCTCAACCCCTGGCACCAAGGTTGGAGCGACCTGCTGCCGAGCCGGTTGGACAGGGGGATCGCGTCGGCGCGGAAGGTGACACTCGGCATCACCCTCATCCTCGCCGTCGAGGCGGCCCTGCTCGCCGCGCTGGGTGGCCGGCTGAATCGTCGATCCACCGTCGGTGGCCTCATGTTGTGCACGGCCGCCAGTGTGATCTACGTGTTGAGTCTCGCCCTGGCCGTATTGGGCACTCACGCGATCGTTCTCTATCCCTCGGGCGATCTCGACCTCGGGCTACTTTTCCCCGATTGGTACTTTCCCGCACTGATCATCATCACCATCGCGGTCCTCACCGCGCTGATCGTCTGGCTGTCCGCCGCGGTCAGGGACGCCTCAGCCTCCTGATGGTCGCAACCGCGGTCACGGCAGCCGCATCCGGCGACGTGCCGCGTTCCCCGGGCTGTTCCGCGGTCGGCCAACCGGCTCTGTGAACTGGTGCGCTTCTTGCGCTGGGCACCACTCGACCCCTCAAGCTGATCTTCTCAAGCGTTACAGAAAGATCGATTCCCCGGAGGAGACATGGTCGTCGCCTTACTGTTGCTCGGCGTACTCGCCGTGACAGCTGTCGCGATCTGGCTGGTTCAGGTCCTGCCGGTCCGCTTCGCGGGCCTGCCGATCCTGCTTTTGGTGGTGACGGTGGTCGGCGCCTGCTCCATCGCCGCTGCCTGGTGGCGGACGCTGGAGCTGTGACAGCCCGTATCAGCCCGGCCGTGAAGCTGTCCCGCGGGCGGACGGAAACATCGTCATTTCTCGGTGCGGATGGTGAGTCGCCAGGCTGGGAACGCGCTGCGTTTCTCTACATTGGCGAAGCGGGCGTGCGTCGCGCCTGGAAGCGAGAGTCCAGCGGCTCGGCTGGTGTCGAGCGGTCGGAGTGAACATGGTCGATCCCAGTCCGAAAGGGAAGCGCGGCCTTCCCGACATCGATCCCACCCTCCGGGCCACCGCGGCAGCGGCGGCGGGTGGCACGCTCGTCATCTGGTGGCCCGCGTTCACGCTGGGCGCGTACGGCGCCATCTTCTTCGACGCCGTGCTGACGATCTGGGCCGTGGCCACGGCGGTGTTGCTCTCAGGCCTGATGCTGCGCACCAGAGGTGCGCTGCCCTGGGGAGGCTGGGTCGCGCTGGCACTGCCCTCGTTCTGGATCGTCCTGGCGGTCGTGGCGCCGCGAGTTCATGGGTTTCACTACCTCCACTACTTCGAGGTGGTGCTCACCCTGGTGGGCGCGCCGATCCTGGCGTGGCTGCTGTCGAGAATCCTGCTGCCCGACTACGCCGACCTCCCGGAACTGCACCGGATGCGGGCGGTCGCCGTCACGATCGCCGTCGGGGTCCTGGCCTTCCTGCTCGGCAAGTTCAATCACCTGTTCCTCACCTGTGCTGATTTCGACATCAGCGGCAACAACACCCCCTCCGGCTGCGAAAGCGGCCCGCCCTTCCACCTCCTCTGAGTACGGCCTGCCCATCCACACGTGGTGACTCGTGTCACGGAAGCGGCCGCCATCGCAGCCGTGGCCGGCCACCCTGGCAGGCGCCTGGCCGCTGAAACGCCGCGGGCTTCGATGGCCCGCAGGGATCCTGCCGCGAGCGCTCGCCCGGCGCCCGGCGGCTCGGGAGCGGTCGTCCTGCGGGCCGACGTACCGACTGTTCGCGCAGTTCACGCGCGATCAGGGCCCGACTTCGCACCCATCCGCCGGCGGGCCGGGCCGGCGAGCTGACCCTGGACCGGCCCTCGCCGGTCGGGCGCGGCTGTCACGGGTCCGCGTCCGACCGGCGAGGGCCATCACGGGTGGAGGCGAGTCTGTGCGGCCCGCCGGGCAGTGCCGGTGGTTCGGGGGTGCTATCGTGATCCGGACTTGAATCGGACCGCTGGATGAAAGGGAGGTGAGGTTGATGACCGCGGTGAAGACCGCTGCTGTGCGCAGCGCCCGGACAATCCTCACGTCCCGGGCCCCGGTCTGACCCACTGCCTTCCCTCGTCATGAGCCGTCCCGCTCGTGCGACGAGGTGACGTCTGTGTCACGTCGGGGTCCCTTCCCGCAAGGAATCTCACGTTGTCATCGCCTTTCTTCTCCACCGAGTCAGGCCTGTCCGCCTACGGATGGACCGACGAGCTCGAGCAGTCCTTCGAGCCGTACCGCGCCGCGGGCCTGACGCCCGCCCGCATCGCGCGCGTGGACCGCGGTCTGTGCGACGCGATCACCGCGGACGGCTCCGTACGGGCCGACATCTCGGCCCTGTACTCACCCGATCCGCTGCAGGCGCCCTGCACCGGCGACTGGGCGGCGCTGCGTCACGGCGCGGATCCGGCGCTCGTGGCGCTGCTGCCGCGCCGTACCGCGATCGTGCGCTCCTCGGCCTCGCGCTCCTCCCACGGGCAGGTGCTGGCCGCCAACGTCGACACCGTCGCCATCGCCGTCTCCCTGGCCGGCGCGCTGGACGCCGCCAGGCTGGAACGGCTGCTGACGCTGGCATGGGAGAGCGGCGCCCAGCCGCTGATCGTGCTGACCAAGGCCGACCTGGCCACTGACGCCGACGCCGTGCAGGACGAGGCACGCGCGCTGGCGCCAGGCGTGGACATCCTGGTCACCAGCGTGGCCACCAGCCAGAACATCGACGTGCTGACCGCGCTGCTGAGCGGCACCACGGTCCTGCTCGGCTCGTCGGGAGCCGGCAAGTCCACGCTGGGCAACGCACTGCTCGGCGACGAACTCCTGGCCACCGGCACGGTGCGGGCCGCCGACGGCAAGGGCCGTCACACCACGGTCCGTCGAGAGCTGGTGCCCCTGCCGGGAGGCGGCGTCCTCATCGACACCCCCGGCCTGCGCGGGATCAGCCTGTACGGCGGCGCCGACGGCCTGGAGCAGGTCTTCGCCGAGATCGAAGAGCTCTCCGAGCACTGCCGCTTCGGCGACTGCGCCCACAACAGCGAACCAGGCTGTGCGGTACAGGCGGCGATCCAGGCCGGTGAGCTGGCCGAACGCCGGCTGGCCAGTTACCGCAAGCTGCAGCGCGAGAACGCATGGGCGGCGTCGCGCACCGACGCCAGGCTGCGCGGCGAGCGCACCGACAGGCAGAAGGCCATCACCAGCCACCTGCGCGCCACCTACAGGTTCAGGGACCGGCAGACGTGACCGGCGACGTCGCGCCGCCTGACCGCACCGCATCCGCCGCCACGCGCGGCGACACCGACCACCACCTCCTCCCGCCATCGCGGGAGAGCACAGAAACGGACCTGACCACCGCCATGAACACCGCCTGGATCACCCGCTCCGAGACCGGCGCCGACCTCGACCTGATCCGCGAGGTCAACCTCGCCGCCTTCCCGACCTCGCACGAGGCCGACCTGATCGAGGAACTGCGCGCCGACGCCACCGCGTGGCTCCCCGGCCTCTCCTGGGTCGCCGAGGCCCCCGGCGGCACCATCGCCGGGCACGCGCTGCTCACCCGCTGCCATGTCGACGGCTCCCCCGCCCTCACTCTGGGGCCGTGCGCGGTCCGTCCTGAGCACCAGGGGCAGGGGGCGGGCTCGGCGGCCATCAGGGCCGCCCTTCGCGCCGCCCAGGAGCAGGGTGAGAACCTCGTGCTCGTCCTCGGCCACGCCGAGTACTACCCGCGCTTCGGCTTCACCCCCGCCTCGCGCTTCGGCATTCGCGCGCCCTTCGAGGTCGAGGACAAGTACATGATGGCGCTGGCCTTCGACGCCACCCGCCCGGTTCCCACCGGGACCATCCGCTACCCGGCGGCGTTCGGCGTCTGACGCCTGCCCGCCCGAGGACGGTCACCGCTGTGGTCGGCCAGATCACAGCGGTGACTGCCCTGCCGGTCGACGACACCGCCTGTCCCACGCCGCGTGGGCGTGATATCCGCTGGAAATTCTGTCGCCGGACCGCGAGCCTGTCCATCAGCCATCAGGCCAGGAAGAACATCTGGAAGGCGTATCCGATGACGCGGACTTTCGAACGGCAGACCGAGCACCCCCACCGGCTGGAAAAGGGACATCCGTTCCGGCAGTGGAAGACATGGCGGATACCCGGCACCGCATTCACCCTCACCGGATACTCCCGGGCGAACGACAAGACCTTCTTCCACATACCGGAGCTGCGATGCGCCCTGGACGCCGGGTTGTGCGAGGGGCGGCAGGCCGAGACGGTCTTCTTGACGCACACGCACCATGACCACGCCAAGGATCTCGACTACCTCGCGTCCAGAGCATCCGGCACCGACATCTACCTGCCTGCCGAGGCGCTGCCCTACGTGGAGACTTTCCTGCGTGCGTCCGCCGAGCTGAATCACGCGGCGCCGTACGATCCGGCGCTGGCTCCGGCCTGTCGTCTGCACGGCGTGCGGCAGGACGACGAATTCACTTTCGGCTCCGGTGGCCACCACGTCCGCGTGGTGCGATGCGAGCACAAGGTGCCCTGCGTGGGCTACGCGTTCTCCGAGAACGGCAAAGAGCTGTTGCCCGAATTCCAGGACCTGCGGCACGCCCTCGTCCGGGACGGCCGCGGCGAGGAGTTCGGCCGGATCATGGCTCGGAAACGGCGAGAAGGCGTGCAGGTCGATCGGCAGGTACGCCGTCCCCTTTTCGCCTTCCTGGGCGATACGCATGTGTCGGTGTTCGAGCGGAACCCCTGGCTGTTCACCTATCCGGTCATCATCACCGAGTGCACCTTTCTCCACGACAGCGAGCTGCCGCGCGCCGACCGGGTCGGGCACACGGTCTGGAGCCGGCTCGAACCCGTGATCGAGGCGCACCCGGACACGCTGTTCGTCCTGACCCACTTCAGCCTGCGCCACTCCGACCAGGAGGTGCTCGCCTTCTTCCAGCGGGTACGGCACGACAACGTCCTGGTGTGGGCGCACCCGGAAAGCCATCTGCCCGAGCAGCACCAGTCCGCCTCCGCCGACCTGTAGACGGCGAGCACTCGTCCGGCAGGGCCCTCCGCTCGTGTCCGCATCTCTTGGGACATGAGAGGTGACGCGAGGTTTGTGGGTGTTCATGGCACTACGTGTGTAGCGTGGGACCCGTGATCCGCGTACTGGTGGCCGAGGACATGCGTCTCCTGCGGGACGCGCTGGTAGGGCTGCTGAAGCTCGAAGGCGACCTCGAGGTGGTGGCGAGTGTGGACACCGGCGACGCCATCGTGGCGTCGGCCCTGGAGCACCGGCCAGACGTCGCGGTGATCGACATCGAGCTGCCCCGTCTCGACGGCCTGGACGCGGCCGCGCACCTACGTGAGCGGCTCCCGTCCTGCAAGGTGCTGATTCTCACCGGCGTCGGCCGGCCGGGAAACCTGCGGCGGAGCGTCGCCGCCCAGGCGGCCGGGTTCATGCTCAAGGACTCGCGGCCGGAGGAACTGGCCGAGGCGATCCGCACCGTCGCCAGGGGCGGGCGGGTCCTGGATCCGCAGCTCGCCTACGCCGCGCTCGACGTGGTCGACAATCCGTTGACCGAGCGTGAGGCCGACGTGCTGCGTCTCACCGCCTCGGGCGCGACGCCGCGGGAGGTTTCCGCGCGACTGCACCTGTCGTACGGAACGGTCCGCAACTATCTCGCCTCCGCGGTGACCAAGCTCGACGCGCGCAACCGGGTGGACGCCATCCGCATCGCTACCGAGGCAGGCTGGCTGTGAGGGTGTAGGTGTCCTCGCGAAGGTCCGTGGTGAGCCGCCCGTCCGCCTCGGCGAGCCGTACCGCCAGGTTGGCCAGACCGGTTGCCTGACGCTTCAGCGGTACGGCGGTGCTCGGCCGGTCGTTGGAGATCCGGAGGTGGATCCCGGCGTCGTCCGTCGTGACGGAGATCGTGGTCTTGGCGGCGTGCGAGTGGCGGACGATGTTGGTGACCGCCTCGCGCAGGACCACGGCGAGGATGTCGTCGCTGTCCGCCGGCGGCTCCGCGAGGTCGACGGTGACGTGGGAGCCCGCGGCCTCCAGGACGGACCGGGCGGTGGCGACCTCCTCGGCGAAGGACAGGCAGACGGGGGCGTCCGCGACGGAACGGACCTCGGCGAGCGTCGCGTCGGCCAGCCAGGCCAGTTCGCGCAGTTCGGCGTCTGCTCGGCCGGGGTCACCGTCGAGCAGCCGGGCGGCGAGCTCGGCCTTGAGCGTGATCCCGGACAGTCCGCGTCCGAGCAGGTCATGGACGTCCCTGGCCACGCGCAGCCGTTCGGCGACGACGGCCATCCTGGCGGCCTCTCTCCGGGTCTCGTCGAGCCGCCTGGTCACCTCGGGGATGCGGCACAGCGCGTAGACCGCGATCGTCGAGAGGATCGGGGCCACGAGCCAGTAGACGCCCATGCCGACGGACCATCCGCCGGAGTGGAGGAGGAAGGGGCTCGCCACGGCGGCGACGCCGGGGACGGCCCAAGCCCAGGGTGTTCCGACCCTCACGACGAGCGCTCCGAACCACAGGAGGAACGGCGCCGCGACATAGGTGGCCGGCCACCCCGGGACCGTGACGGCGATGGTCGCGACCAGCGCGTGCAGGGACAGGGTCCATGGCCAGGCGCGCGGCGTGGAGGCGTCGGGTCGGGGGGCTCCGTGATAGAGCTGCAGGCCGCCCGAGGCCGCCACCAGCGTGATCAGCAGCAGCCAGGCGGATGTGTTCACGTCGGTGAGCTCGGCGACGTTGACCATCGCGATGGCGGTGTAGCCCGCCAGCAGAAGGACGAGGAACCACCAGGCGAAGCGAGGCCGGAGCCGGACGGGCTGGTCCGGCGGCTGCAGCGGGATCTCGGCGCGCTGGGCGTCGGCGACGGAGCGGGCGGTGGCCAGCGCGCTCCTGCTCGCCTCCGCGATCAGGCCGAGGCCACCCCGGGTGGGAGTGTCCAGGTTGTCGCCGATCAGCCGGACGATCGCCGACATCTCCGCACCGAGCGTGTCGCGTAGCCGTGCCGCCGACTCCATGCGTTCCGCGGCCACCGCGAGCGCCGCCAGCCGCTCGCGCTCCCTGGCCGCCTGATCAAGCCGCCGGACCAGGTAGGTGACGGCGAAGATGGTGAAGCTCGAGGTGACATCGATGAGCAGTGCGCCCCCGTACGCGGGCGGCCCGGTGCCGGACAGGGAACCGTTCACGGTCACATCGGCCAGCACGGCCGAGCCGAACAGGATCCAGGAGGCGGGTCCCGGCAGCGTCAGCAGGAGGGCCGAGCCCAGCATGCCGGCGATCGGACCCCACGCGGCCCCCAGGAGCGGGTACGGCCCGAAGACGAGGATCGTCTGGGCGACCAGCAGGAGGACCGGCCGCGACCGCCGGCTCACGATCAAGGCCAGTACCGCGCCGGCCGCCACGATGACCGCGATCCCGAACGGCAAGGCCCACGGAGCAAGGCCGGTCCGCGAGTTCGCGTCGAAAAGCCGGGCGATCCTGGCGATGACGTGACAGAGCAGGACGCTCGCGATCAACACCCACCCGGAGTGCCGCCCCAACAGTCGCATCGTCCACTCCCGCCCCGCACCAGGAACGGCAGTATGCATTTTGCACCCTTTGGAGGGCAATCTTCATGACGTGAGGTGCGCATGACACTACCCGCCGCCATCGGTCGACCCGAAGAATCACCGCATGACCGATATCAAGCCATTCACGATCGAGATTCCTCAAGCCGATCTCGACGACCTGATGGAGCGGCTTCGCCGTACCCGCTGGGCCGATGAACTGCCGTCTGAAGAGCTGGACGGCGTTCCGGCGGCAGGGCCGGTGCGGCCGGGCTGGCAGTACGGCGTGCCGCTGTCCTACGTGCGCGACCTGGTGACGCGGTGGCGCGACACCTTCGACTGGCGCGTGCAGGAGGCCAGGCTCAACCAATACCCGCAGTTCAGCACCGAGATCGACGGGCAGAGCGTCCATTTCGTCCACGTGCGTTCCGGCAACCAGGACGCCACGCCGCTGATCCTCACCCACGGCTGGCCGAACACGTTCGTGGAGTACCTCGGCCTGGTCGAGCCGCTGTCACGGGATTTCCACCTGGTCATCCCCTCCATCCCCGGATTCGGCTTCTCCGGGCGCACCACGAGGCGCGGCTGGGACGCCACCCGGGTGGCCAGGACCTGGGCCGAGCTGATGCGGCGGCTCGGCTACGCACGCTACGGCGTCCACGGCAACGACGCGGGGGCGATCATCGCGCCTGCGCTCGGGAGGATCGACCAGGACCGGGTGATCGGCGTGCACGTGAACCAGATCTTCTCCTTCCCCTCCGGCGATCCGGCCGAGTTCGCCGGCCTCACCCAGGCGGAGACGGACTATCTGGGCTTCCTGCAGTCGTTCGTCGATCACGCGATTCACGACAAGGCGCAGAGCGCACAGCCGCAGACCCTGGCGCACGCGCTGGCCGACTCGCCCGCCGGCCAGCTCGCCTGGATCGGGCAGCTGCTCGGCGACGCACTCGACCCCGACGACGTGCTCACCATCGCCTCGATCTACTGGTTCACCAACACCGCGGCCTCCTCGGCCCGCTTCTACTACGAGAACGCCCACGCGCCGCAGCCCACCGAGCCCACCACGTTCCCGATCGGGCTGGCCAGTTTCGCCTACGACTTCCGGCCCATCCGCGCGTTCGCCGAGCGGGACCACAAGAACATCACGTCGTGGAACGAGTACGACAGGGGAAGCCACTGGGCCGCCCACGACGCGCCCGACCTTCTCGCCGAGGACATTCGCACGTTCTTTTCCACCTCTTCGACCACGGGAGACAGAGCATGAGCCGGCAGATCCTGATCCTGGAGCAGGCGCACGACGCGCTCCGCACCGCCGTACAGGGAGTCACGGACTGGACCGCCCCGACTCCTTGCTCGGACTGGAACGCCACCCAGGTACTGCAGCACGCCGCGGGCGACCAGATCGCCTTCGCCGCGTTCCTCACCGGAGGACCGGGACCGTCGGAGAACCCCTTCGCCCCGTCGGGAAGGCTGGACACCTCACCCCAGAGCGTGCTGGAGCAGGCGCTCAAGCTCTCCGCGGACGCCTGGGCGGAGATCTCCCCCGACGCCGAGGAGGTCCCCGTCCCCGTTCCGCCCAACAAGATGACCGCCAGGCTCGGCGTGGGCGCCTGCGCCCTGGACGCCGCCGTGCACGCCTGGGACATCGCCATGTCGAGCGGCGCTCCCTCCCCGCTCACCGGGGAGCTCGCCCGCGAACTCCTTCCGGTGGCCCGCCAGATCGTCGAGCCCCTGCGGGCCTACGGCGCCTACGCCGCCGCGCTGCCGCCCCGACCGGGCGATGATGACGTGGCCGCCCTCCTTCGCTACCTGGGTCGCCACCCCGAGGCGAAGGACGGTGAGCATGAGTAAGGAACCCCAGGCGTAGTGCCGCGCCGCTTGTGACCCCGGGCGACCGTGTGGCCGCGGGTGGCCCGGCCGCGCGCCTGGCCACCCGTTCTTCGTTCACCGTTGACCCGCGGAGGGATCTGCACCGATGGCTCTCGACATCGTCCAACCCGAGGACCTGGACAGACCGGAGACCTACAGCCACGTGATCGTCGCGACCGTCGGCCAGCCTTACCGACAGGCCGACTGACCGAGCAGGAGGCCGAGGCCGCCCACCACGGCACGCCTCCGACGCCAAGGCGCAGGCCGCCCTCACCTTGGCCGTCACCCTCCATCACGAAGATTGGAACAAATCATTCCGTTCCGATAAGGTTGTCCCTGTTGGTCAGCCCTTGAAGAGGAGTTCTCATGTACCTGGTTACCGGTGCCACCGCCCACTTCGGGCGTCAGGCCGTCGAAGCGTTGCACGCCGCGGGCCACCCCGTCCGGGCGTTGACCCGCACCCCCGAGCAGGCCGGTCTGCCGCAGGGTGTCGAGCTGGCCCAGGCCGACCTGACCAAGCCGGAGACCCTGCCCCCCGCCCTCGAAGGCGTGCGGGCGATCCTGCTGGTCCTGCAGTACGGCATGGACCCGGCGCCGCTCCTGGACGCCGCCCGGGAGGCCGGTGTCGCGCGGATCGTCTTCCTGTCGTCGGGCGCGGTCGTGGACGGTGCCGACGTGCAGCCGGATGTGATCGCCCAGTACCACGGCGACGTGGAGCGGGCCGTGCGCGAGTCTGGGCTGGAATGGACGGTGCTGCGGCTGCTGTTCCCGGCGATCAACTCGCTGACGTTCGCGATGCAGCTGGCCGGCGGTGATGTGATCCGCGCGCCGTACATCGACGCCGCCTTCAGTGTGATCCACGAGCTGGACGTCGCGGACGTGGCGGTCGCGACGCTGACCGGCGGCGGCCACGCCGGACAGACCTACAGCCTGACCGGGCCCGAGTCGCTCACGCAGGCCGACCAGGTCCGCATCCTCGGCCAGGCGCTCGGCCGCCCGCTCACCACCGAGGACCTCGACCCGGAGCCAGTGCTCCAGCAGATGAGCGCCTTCATGGACCCGGCCTTCCTGAGTGCGCTGTTCGGCCTCATGGCGGCCACCGTCGGCAAGCCGGCCGACGTCAACGACACCGTGGAGCGGATCACCGGCCACCAGCCCCGCACCTACGCGCAGTGGGCGGCCGACCACGCCGCCGACTTCTGACTTCTCACCAGGATCTCCACGCCAGGTGGTCCGGGTCATCAGCGCCGGCGTCGCCATCCGCATCAAGATCTCCAACCTGTACGGCACGGCGCCACTCACGATGAGCGGGGCGACGGTGGCCAAGGCCGCCACCGAGGCCGCCATCCGTCCGACGACCCTGCGTCCGGCGACGTTCTCGCTGCGGCCGGACGCGATCGTCCCTGCGGGTCAAGAGCTGGTCAGCGACCCGATCCCGCTGCCCGTCCAGGAGCTGATCCGGCTCGCCCACGCCCGAGGGATCAGGATCGTCGGCGGGACGATCATGCCGTTCGAGGGCAACCAGTGGTCCTACCCGGACGGCACCCCGGAGCCGTTCGCCCTGGAGCAGATCCGGGACCAGGTGAACAGCTGGATCCGGGCCAGCGGGGAGTACGACGCGGTGGCCGACTTCGAACGCGCCCTGCTCTCCGAACATGTGCTCGCATGTGTCAGCGGCGCAGACGAACGTAGTCGCGCACCATCCCGTACGACACCTCCACGGCGCTGTGCTCCTCCACCAGCCTGTCGAAGATGCGCTTGGCGGTGTGCCACTGTTTCGACGGGGCGTCCAGGTCCGCCCACAGCATCTGGTCGATCCGCGGCTTGAACGCTCTGATCGGCGTGGAGAGGCTGGGCCGCGCAGGGCCACCTGATCGAGGTGGACGCGATCGCGGTCCTCGAGTGAATCGGCCTGGCGATCATGGATCGGGCTGATCAGCGCCGTTCCTCGCTGTCAGCGAGGGAGCCGTGTCGATCCCGGCCCCGGCGGGACCGGGGGTCGGGATGCTTGTCTGCGTACGTCGGTGGCGCAGGGAGGCTTTCGTCCCCTATTGTTCGTGATCACGCGCGGATCACCTGAGCAGTGATGGGCACCGGCGCCCTCCTGCTCACGCGTCTCTCCCCGAACCAGATGGACCGCCCACGCTGACGGCTGCCGCCAGATCAGCCGAGCAACGGAAGGTGTACAGCGTGCCCGACGGCGCCCCAGACCCCAGCCCCTCGGGCAGCCCTTCACCCGGCACCTCCCCTGGGCCGTCTCCTTCCCCGTCCGGTACCGGGTCGCCCAGCCCGACGCCCAGTGACACCGGGTCGCCCAGTGACACCGGTTCACCGAGCCCCACACCGAGCGACACGGGCGCGCCGAGCCCTTCGTCCAACCCATCGACCGGTGGTCCCAGCGCTCCTCCGAGTCCCCCGCCCGGCTTTCCCGACCCGTGTCAGCATCTGCCCAAATGCGCCAAGCCGTGCTTCCCCGACAGACTGGTGCCGGACGGCGAGACCATCCCGACCAGTCCCGCCGAACCCGGCCTGCCCGCACCCACGCCCGGTGACCACGGCGGAACGGAGTACGACACGGGCGCCATCACCGGGTTCGGCCGCTCACTGGAGATGGCAGGCAAGTCCGTCGCACTGCTCGGGCCCAGCACTCCCGTCTTCGAGGGCTCCGACAAGTTTCCCTTCGCCGGCATCCCCGTCGTGGGGCTCTTCTTCGTGCACAGGTTCAACGAGATCGCCGAGACCTGGGCGGATTGCGCAGGACTGCTCGAAGGCGTGCTCGGCAAGGAATGCGAGAAGTTCTTCCAGGTCGCGAAGAACTACTCCACCACGGAGGAAGAGCTCAAGGCCGCCGCCGAGCGGCTCAGACATTGAAAGGCCCACCGCATGTCAACCCCCCCAGCTCAGCCGCCCGCGGGCGGGCCCTCGAACAAGTTCAACGTCTCCCCTCCGAGTCCGCAGCACGTCAACAACGCCAGCAGGCCCATCGCCCTCAACCGGCCCCCGGCCGCGGTCGGCACGCCCAGCACCGCCTTCCACCGAGCCTTGCTCGCGCAGATGAGAGCCAGCAGCCACCCGATCAGGTACTGCATGGCCATGTGCGGGCTCGGCTTCCTGGCGTCGATGGTCCTCCTGGTCATCCTGGCGAACGTCGGCAACCCCGCACTCTTCCTGCTCCGCAGGGACGCGTGGAAGGAACAGCACGGCCACATCAAGGGCGCCGCCTGGGACGTGTGGCTGTCGTACTTCCACCAGATCAGCCCGAACTGGAAGGGCCACGCGGTCGAGACCTTCCAGCAGTATCTCCGCTTCAACCTGATCGGGATGTTCGACCAGCTGGGCAACATCTCCAAGGACATGAGCTCGACGATGCACAGTCAGTACAAGGAGGTCATGGAATACGATCTGGCGGCCTTCGGGCTCCTGATCCGCAACAAGAAGATCTTCGCGGGTTTGGCGGCACTGGCGCATCTGCCTCTCACCAAGGTCGCCCTCTACACGCAGTCCGGGCTGTTCCTCACCGCGGCCGGCAACCTGGTCAAGCAGTTCTACGACATCTACCTGAGCTACGACGGCACCCTCAACGACCTCGAGCTGAAGATGAACGATCTCAGGGGCGTCTTCTACGAGGCCGGCCGCCGCGCGCTGGGGCCGCGCGACGAGCTGCACCTGAGCCCGCATGTCGGCAACCCCGCGTACTGGACGCCGATCACCGAGGAGACCCCGTGAAGCGCGACGACGCGTTCGATCCGGTCACGGCTGACATAGGCAGGCTGGTCCATGAGATCGCCGGCCATACCGAGGCGATCGCCGCGACGATGCGCGAGCTCGAGCACCGCAAGCTGACGGGCTCCGACGGCACCGCCGGCGTCACGGCCACGGTTTCGGGCACCGGTCAGCTGCTGGAGGTCCTCGTCACTCCCCTGGCGATGCGAGAACTCGACCATGTCGAGCTCGCCGAGGCCGTACGGGAGGCCATAGACGCCGCGCGCGTCGCGATGGCCGACGAACTGACCGAGGCCATGAACGCGGTCACGGGAGAGCTGCCCCAGCCCGACCCTGACCACGATCCGTTCGCGCGGTACCTCGACGATCTGTTGCGCGGGTGAGCATGGACGAGTACGAGGAACTGGACAGGCTGGCCGAGCAACTGGCAGGTGCGGCGGCCGCATACGAGGCCTCCGTCGAGGAGTGGAGCCGACGGCAGTTCACCGGCACGGCCGACGAGGAAGGGATCGTCGCCACCGTGGACGCCATGGGCAATCTGGTGTCCCTGCAGATCAGCCTGCGGAGCAAACGGAGGCACGACGGGGTGACCCTCGGCGACGCGGTCGTCACCGCGGTGCACGCGGCCGAGCAGGCCGCGGCGGAGGCGCAGGAGACGATGATGCGGAGCGGGCCCGCGGGTATCGGCGGCCTGCTGGCGGATGCCCAGCGGTCCTTCGAAAGACGCGGTGGCCTTCAGCCGGACTGAGCGGCGCCCGCGAGCTTGGCGCGACCCCGTCAGATCGCCTGCCTGCCGCCGGAGTCCAGTCGGATCCGCCCCGGAGGCCGGTCAGCCTGCAGGGGTACGACCGCCGCCAATGCCGGGGTGTCGGCAGGACCGGCGCCATCAGGTGCACGCGACTGCGTTGACCGACTCGGCGCCGACTGGGCTCGCCGAAGCTGAGGCGGCTGCTCGGCGCGAGCCTCCAGCAGGTGATCGAGCCCCAGACAGGCGAGCACTCGATCCACACAGGCCGGCACGTTGGTCAGGGCAAGATCACCGCCCGCGCGCACGAGGCTGTTCTTGAACGAGATCAGCACGCCCAATCCCGAACAGTCCATGAACGACACCTGGCTCATGTCCACCTCGAGCACAGGCGCTGACCCGATGCGGTTGACCACGGCCCCCACCAGCTGCGACCGCAGATGTTCGGCGGTCGCCATGTCGATCTCCCCGTCCGGCGAGACGACCACGCGGTCGCGCTGGTCTGTGCAGATCACCTTCAGCCGCTGCATCCACGAACCTCCACGGAATGCCCGAAATGTGCGGCCAGCTCACCACATCTGCCGGAGCCGCGTCCCTCTCAACAAAGCAAATCCCCAGCAACAACATCGTCAACCGGCCGGTCGCGGCATTCCGGCCGCAGATCAACGAGGCCGAGGCCGACCCTCGTGAGCTGCTGATCGCCGGCCTCGCCCATGCTCTGCCGGTCTTCGTACTGCCGGCTGCTTCACCTCGCCGACGCGCTGATCGAGAAGGGCGCGGACGGCGACCGCGGCGATGTCGCGCGGGTCGACCGGAGCCGAGGCGACGTTGCTGTAGGCGGTCGACGCAGGACAGCGCTGCCGGCAGGGTCTGCGGCCGGGTCAGGTCGCCGTGGGCCGGCGCGCCTGGCCCGCCTCGCGGACGATCGCCCAGAGGTTCGCCACCGGACCCACGTGTCCGAGCTTGTCGGGATTGATCACCGAGCGGATCGTCTGGATCCGCCCGTCGAGTATGTCGAGCGCCCAGGTGTTGAAAACCTGGGCGTCCCGGTCGCGGAAGATCGCGCCCGGCTGGCCGTTCACCTCGTGCGGCTCCACCACGACGCCGATCCGGACGAGCGGCGCGACGATCGCGGCGAGCACCCTGGCCACGTTCTCGGCGCCGACGATGTGCTTCCACTGCGGGGCCTTGCCGCCGCCGTCTCCGACCAGCTGAACGTCGGCGGCGAGCAGTTCCCGCAGCCCGTCGACGTCGCCTTCCCTGAAGGCGTCGAAGAACCGCTCGGCGAGTTCCTCGCGCCGCCTCCTGTCGGCCTCGAACCGGGGCCGGCCCGCCTCCATGTGGCGGCGCGCCCGCATCGGGTCAAGCCAACCCTTCCTTGAAGCCCTGGCGCCACGACGGATAGCGCGGCTCCCAGCCGAGTTCCCGCTTGGCCTTGGCGTTGGAGAAACCGCGCCCCTCGGTCATCATCGTCACCGCCACTTCCCCTGCCAGCAGCCGGGCCAGCCACTTGGGGACCCGCATCGGTGGCCTACCGCCCACGATCATGGCCAGATACGGCAGCCACTCGCCGGCCGGGGCGGGTTCGTCGTCGACGATGTTGAACACGCCCTTCGCCCGCTGCTCCACGGCCAGGACGGTGGCGCTCGCCGCGTCGTCGAGGTGCACCCACGAGGCATAGCCGGTGCCGTCCCCGACGAGCGGGAACTTGCGCCTGCGCACGAGCTCGACCTGATCGTCGGTGGCGCGCGGCCTGTAGAGCCCGCCGTAGCGCAGGACCGCGCCGCCGGCCTTGACGACCGCGTCCTCGAGGTGGCCGATCGCCGACGCCACCGCGTGCTGCGACGTTCCCGCGTACGTGTCCAGCGGGTCTTCCTCGGTCTTCACCCATCCGCCCTCGCGGATTCCGTTCCAGTTGCCGTAGCTCTGCGCGACAAAGGTGGATACGCCGGTCGCCTCGGCCGCGGCCAGCAGGTGGTCCGTCCCCTCGGTGCGCAGCCGGTTGGTCATGGCGAACCAGCGATCCATGTGCCTGAAGTCGGGCTCCATGCCGGCGTTGGCCGGGGAAATGGCGGTCATCTGGTGCACGATCGCGTCCGGCCGGGCGGCGGCCACCGCCTCGCCGACCGACACCGCGTCCAGCCCGTCCATCACGACCGCCTCGGCGCCGAGCTGCTCCAGCATGCCCGACTTGGCCGCGCTCGTGGTCGTAGCCGTCACCTGGTGACCACGAGCCACGAGCTGCGGCACCAGCCGCCGCCCCACGACCCCGGTCCCGCCTGCCACGAACACCCGCACAACCATCACCTCCTGGATGGACTGGCTGTCTCCGAAACCTGAGACGAGACAGTCCAGCCGTCTGTGACATGCGAGGGAAGACAGGTCGGCTCCCGGTCAGAGGGGGACCTGATTGCCGGCCATCTGGATCAATGCGGCGTGCGTCTCCTGGTCAGCCGCCACGACAAGCCCGCCTGCGCCGGTGTGCAGCGGTTGACCGTGGATGCCGGTCACCACGCATCCGGCCGCCTGGCACAAGGCGATCCCGCTGGCGAAGTGCACGCTGTCGCGCAGATGGCCGTCGGTGACGTAGGCGGCTCGCCGGCCGACGGCGACCCAGGCCACCGCCAGGGTGGTGGAGACGACACGCGGCCGGAACCGCTGGGCGAACGCCGTGTCGGTGAGAAGGCGGGCAGCCCGGAAGCCCGGTTCGTTCGGGAAGGGAGGATCGAGGTTGACATCCACCAGTCGGGACTCGCGCGACGGTCTGAGCTCCTCGTCCACGCCGTCCCTGCGGACACAGGCGCGTTCGCCGTCCGTCCAGAACACCTCTCCGGCGAACGGATCGGCCGAGGCCGCCGCGGTGATGTCGGTCCCCACCCGCAGGGCGACGTTCACCGCGACCAGCATGTTCCGTACGGCGTAGTTCAGCGTGCCGCACAAGGGATCGACCAGCCACATGCGCTCTGTGCCTTCCGCACCCGTCCGTCCGCTCTCCTCGCCTGTCACGGCGTCGTCAGGTCGAGCGGTCCGGATGACGTCGAGGATGACCTTCTCCGCTTCGAGGTCAGCGACCGTGGCGAAGTCACCGGCGGACTTCTCGAACCGCGTCAGCGAGGCGCCGTACATGTCGCGCACCACGGCGGCTCCCGCCTGCGCCGCCGCCACGGCCAGCTCCGCGTCGGTTCCCGCGTTCACGATCAGCATGCGAAGAGAATAGCCTCGGCTGTTTTCGCGGCCGGGCTCCCCCTCGCACGCGTGCACCGGTAGTGATCGGTCCGGAACTCGTCTGCGGATCCGGGGTATGAGATGGGGATGACTCGTAGCGACTCCACGTCCCCTGCGGTCCCATGAGCGTCCTGCTGCCGCTGTCCGCGGTCACGCGGCTCGCCGGCGCGGCGGTCATCGGAGCGGTGACGGGCATGGTCGTCGGCGTACGAACCGATGCATCGCTGGGCATTCTCTCCGGTATCGCAACGACGGCGACCGTCTTCGTCACGACAGGCTGGATCGTGCTGTGGCCCATGGACGCATCCACCACTCACAGCAACGCGCGACGCGAGGACTTTCAGCCCGTCACCGAGGAACTCGTCGTCGTTGCGGCCGCTCTGTCCGGGTTGGTCGCCGTCGTGGTGCTGCTCCTTCTCGGCAACTCGGACGCCAGTCACGCCGCTGCCGCGACCGCGCTCGGCGGCGTCTTCATGGCCTGGGCAGCACTTCATCTGATGTACGCCACCCGCTACGCGTACCTGTACTACGAGACATCGGCAGGCGGGATCGACTTCAACTCCGAGCAGCCTCCGGCGTACAGCGACTTCCTCTACTTCAGCTACAACCTGGGCATGACCTACCAGGTCTCTGACACCGATGTCTCCAGTTCGACGATCCGCAGGATCGTGCTGCGGCACTGCCTCCTGTCGTACGTCTTCGGCACCTGCGTCCTGGCCACCACCCTCAACCTCGTCGCCGGAATCGTCACCGGCTGATGTCGTGACCTCAGCGCGGACATGTCACTCAGGCGTGGTGAACCCGGTGTCGATGTCGTCGTCGGTGCGTTCCTCGCCCCCACCGGACGGCTGCTGCCCGGTGGCGGCCGTGGTGGACAAGCCCTGCAGGACCTGCCGCAGCTCAGAGGTGAGCGACCACAGCCGATCGAGGGGGACCTCCTCCAGAAGGGACTGCCTGGCGTCGACGACCAGCTGCCCCGCATGCTCCTTGTCGGGTGGCGCGATGGCGGACCCGAGCTCGTTGACGCGCCGTTCGACCTGGTCGGCGACGGCGCCGAGCTCGTTACGCGCATCGACCAACCCGCCGCGCAGATCATCCTCGTCCTGGTTCCGCCCCTCGCCCGCGATCATCCGGTCGACCTCCCCTACCTGGTCCATCTAGCCTCGAACACTGTACGTGGTCGAACTGTAACATTCCGCTATCAGACGGGACCTTCTGGGGCAGACCCCGTCGCGCGCCGATCGACCAGCGCGGCGGAATCGTCAGGCCCGCCTTCGCGCACGATCTGGGCGTGCCCCATCAGCCGGCGTCGACACGTCGAGTCGCCGGGAAACGGCAGGTCAGATCAGGGAAGGTCCATCCATTCCGGGCAGATCCACGGGTTTCAGGCATTGCTCGGCGGGCCATGAATACCTGGCAGGAAACAGTTGAAATCGGGTCGCAGGCGCCCACGAACAGCGGATTGCCGCCGGCATGGCGGCGCCTGGACCGGCGACCTCCCACCGGGGTGAGCTGACCTTCCGGGTCCCCGGGCCCCGACCGCACCGAGGACGTCGCGCGCATGCGGGACGCAACCGCGCGGCCTAGGAGAACTCGTCGATGACGCCCCAGGCTGGGCTCACGCGCCGCATGCGACCACAGGACACCCAGGAATGCAGGAGGTGCGAGCCATGACCGACCAGGACACGTCGAAACAGTCCACAGGCGATGCCGAAGCGCATCCGTCCCCGGAGTACCACCCGTACCACCACCCTGCGGCGGGCTGGGGAGCGGCCAGGAGCGTCTCACAGTTCCTCCTGCGGGAGCGTGAATTCGTGGAGGGCCCCCGCGCCATCCAGAAGATGAACCACGAGGGCGAGGGCTTCGACTGTCCCGGCTGCGCCTGGCCCGACGACCTCAAGGGGCTTCGCCTGGACATCTGCGAGAACGGGATCAAGCACGTCACCTGGGAGATGACCCACAAGCGGGTCGGCCCCGCGTTCTTCGCCGCCCACACGGTCAGCGAGCTGTCCACCTGGAGTGACGCGGAGCTGGAGGACCAGGGCCGCCTGACGCACCCGATGACGTATGAGGCGACCTCGGACACATACGTGCCGATCTCGTGGCAGGACGCGTTCGCGCTGGTCGGGCAGAGGCTGCGTGAGCTCGACGATCCGAACCAGGCCGCGTACTACACCTCCGGGCGCCTCGGAAACGAAGCGACCTTCCTCTACCAGCTCATGGCGCGCGAGCTGGGGACCAACAATCTCCCTGACTGCTCCAACATGTGTCACGAAGCCAGCGGCCGTGCGCTGCAGGCAGCGCTGGGCACGGGCAAGGGCACAGCCGATCTCAAGGACTGGGAGGTCACCGACGCGTTGTTCATCCTCGGGGTCAACGCCGCCTCCAACGCCCCCAGGATGCTGACCGCGCTGACCGAGGCGCACAAGCGCGGCGCCCAGATCGTGCACATCAACCCGATCGTCGAAGCCGGAGCAAGACGTGCGATCATCCCGCACGACTTCGTGGACATGGCGCTGTTCAGGGCCACCCGCACCAGCACCCTGAACCTGCAGCCGCGGATCGGCGGCGACATGGCCCTGCTGCGCGGTATGGCGAAGGCCGTCTTCGCGGAGGCCGAAACCGACCCCAAGGCACTCGACAGGGAGTTCATCGAACGTCACACCGCGGGGTTCGAGGCCTACCAAGCCCTGTGCGAATCCACCCCATGGGAGGAGATCGAACGGCAGAGCGGCATCAGCCGCGCAAAGATCCAGAAGGCCGCACGCGTCTACTGTGAGGCCGACCGGAGCATCTTCAGCTGGTGCCTAGGAATCACCCAGCACGAGCACGGCGTCGACACCGTCCGTGAAATCGTCAACCTGCTGCTGCTGCGTGGCAACCTGGGCCGGGAGGGAGCCGGCCCCTCGCCGGTGCGAGGCCACAGCAACGTCCAGGGAAACCGTACGTGTGGCATCGATCATCGCCCGTCCCCGGACTTCCTTGCCCGGTTGGCCGCCGTCTGCGCCATCGACCCGCCCCAGGAGCACGGTCTGGACACCGTGCGGGCCATCGAGGCGATGCATCGCGGCCAGGTCAAGGTGTTCGTCGGCATGGGCGGGAACTTCGCCCTCGCCGCCCCTGACACGCCCTATACCGCCGAGGCTCTGCGCCAGTGCGACCTGACCGTGCACGTGAGCACCAAACTCAACCGCAGCCATCTCGTGCACGGCCGCCAGGCGCTCATCCTGCCGTGCCTGGGCCGCACAGAAAAGGACGTCCAGCGAGCCGGCCTTCAGTCGACCTCGGTTGAGGACTCCATGAGCATGGTGCACCTGTCCGTCGGCATGAAACGACCCGCCTCGCCTCACCTGCTCTCCGAACCGGCGATCATCGCCGGCATGGCCCGCGCCGCCCTGCCGGACAGCACCACGCCCTGGGAGTGGTACGTCGAGGACTACGACCGCATCCGTGACACCATGGCCAAGGTCCTGGACGGATTCGAGGACTTCAATCGCCGTGTGCGCCTGCCTCTGGGATTCCGTATCCGCCAGCCGGCCCGCGAGCTGGTGTTTCTCACACCTTCACAGCGCGCGGAATTCTCCACGGCGGAGCTCACCGACGTGGTCCCGGTGAACGGCACGCTCAAGCTGGGCACGATGCGGTCCCACGACCAATGGAACACCAGCATCTACTCGGACAATGACCGCTACCGCGGCATCAAGAACCTGCGAACGCTGATCTTCATGAACGCCGACGACATGCGCGAACGCGGTCTGAAGCTGTTCGACGAGGTCGACATCACCAGCACGGCCAAGGACGGGACCACCCGCAGCGTGTACGGCTACAAAGCGGTTCCGTACGGCATTCCGCGCGGATGCGCCGCCGGCTACATGCCGGAGATGAACGTGCTCTGCGCCATCGGCGACTACAGCACCCAGAGCGATCAACCGCTCATGAAGAACGTCACCATCATGGTTCGACCTTCCGGTTCCGCGTCGACGATCTGATGCGCCGCACGACACCCCGAAGGGCTACCGCACGGGCGGGGGTTGGGGGGCCCTACTCCAGCCGTAGCCTTTCTCGCCGCCGTGGATCCGGCAGGCCAGTTCCTCATCGGACGTCAGCGCGACAGCATCGAGTTCCGGCACTCCTCGCCTGAGGGCTTTGCAGATACGGTGCCATCCGTCGATGATCATCGGCCCCTCGCCGTTGGGCACGGGTACCGCGATCAACGGCTCATCGAGCTCCACGTTCGGTACGTGATCCGCGTTGATACCGATCAGTCGTGCCATGGCCGCCCATGCGGCTACCTCCACCCGGGTGTCCGGGACGCGCCCGACTGCGAGCTTCTTGGCTGCGCTGACATCCCACTGCCAGGCCATGAACTGGAACCTCTCCACCTGCGAGATATCGGCCGCGGCGGCGTCAGCGGGCTGGTGTGGTTGCGGGTCGATGTCGGTCGAACCGGTTTCCTGAGCTTTTACGTCCTTGCCTCCGTGGTGCCGCTGTGGGCACTGAGTCGCTCCGCGGAGGCGGCCGGCGCGGGACGCTCGGCCTGGATGACAATGTCTCGTTCGCCCTGTCCGATGTGCCGTTCCTCCTCGACGACCTCGACCGGAGAGACGGGAACGGGCGGGGGCGAGGTCGGAAGACGGGCGGTGTCGAGGAACGCTCATAGCGGTCGTGTCCCTTTCTGTCAGTGATATCGCCTAACTCGTGGATGTGGATGCGCGTTCATGTCGGCTGCTCGGTCATCGTCCAGCCACCGAGGTGGTCGACGCGGTCGGCTCCGCGATGACCCAGCCTCGCCGGCCCCAGGCTGGGTCGAGCCTTCTCGTGCCGGCCGCTCCCGCGCCGGTTTCGCCGGCCGCCACGCCTTCGAGGCAGCCGCCGCCCCTGCCCACGATCGAACCCCGCACCGATTAGCGGCCCAGACCGAAATTTAACAGCCGCACGAAAGCATCTATTCCCAGGGCCATCGTCGCTTCACTGGCCGCGGGCCCGCTGAAAATGTCTGCGGCGTGATGCAACGCTTTCGCCCCTTGAGTCGTCTGGGTCGCGACAAGCGAGGAAGGACGACCATTGGATGACGCACCCGGCTTCGACGACTTCGTGGCCGAGCAGACGGATGCGCTGCTCCGCTACGGATACGTCCTGACCGGCAACCCTCACGACGCCGCCGATCTGGTCCAAGAAGCCCTCGTACGGCTGCGTGGCGCCTGGCCGAGGGTGCGGCGAAAGGACAATCCGCACAGCTATGCGCGGACCACGATGGCGCGGCTGCACATCAGCGTCTGGCGACGGCGCAGGCGTGAGCATCTCGCCGGTGAGGTGCCGGAGCGGGCCAGCCACGCGCTCTTTCCCTCCGACGAGGACCAAGGCCTGTGGCAGGAGCTGACCGCGCTGCCCCGCAGGCAGCGCGCCGTACTGGTGCTGCGCTACTACGAGCAGCTCACCGACGCCGAGATCGCCAAGGTGCTCGGCATATCTGCGGGGACCGTGCGCAGTCAGGCCTCCCGGGGCCTGGACAAGCTGCGCTCCTCCCTCCTTCCCTCCTCACCGGTGACTCACGGGAGCGCGCGATGAACGATCTCGAAGACAAGCTGAGCCGCGTTCTCGCCGGGGCGGCGGACCAGGCGCCGCAGGCGTCGACCGGGCTGAGTGCGGCGGTCGAGGCGGGCCATCGCCGGCGGCGGGCGCGCACCACCGCTGCACTCGCCGCCGCGGCCATCATCATGGTGATCGGCGGAGCGGGCACGATGGTGAACGCCTTGCGCACGTCCGCCGCCCCGCCGCCCGCCGTGAGCGCGACGGAACCCGCCGAGCGCAGGAGCGACAGGGCGGAGCCGCCGGTGGACAAGATCCCGCCGCCCATCGAGGAGGTGTGGCCGCAGGCTGTACACAAGATCCCGGCCAAGCTGCCCGACGGTCGTACGTACCATCCGCAACTGCTCCTCGACGAGCACACGCTGCTGGTCATGACGGGGGCTTTCAGTAGGACGGGGCGCTACGAGGGGGACCGCCAGTTCCTGTGGAGCTTCGACCTGAACAGCGGCAAGCCCCGGCAGATCGCCGAAATCCCCCCGACGAAGAACTCGATGATCGTCGCCGACGGCGTCGCCGCAGGGGGCGGGAACATCGTCTGGTGGGCGTCGTACAAGGAGGCAGGCAAGCAGCGGGTCGCCCGCATCTGGACGGTGCCGGCCAGCGGTGGCACGCCACGGCTGGTGACCGAGGTTCCCCTGGACAACGTCATGAAAAAGGGTCACATCGACGGACTGAGCGTCGTGGGCTCCGACGTGGTCTTCGCGTACGAGAAGGGTGGTGTCTACCGGGTGCCGCTGAGCGGGGGCCGACAGCAGCCGGTGAAGGGCGCCGAGCGGCACCACATTCTGGAGTGGCCGTGGGTGGGCGCCCACCGGCGGGACGCCGTTTTCCGCGAACTGCTCAACGTCGAGACCGGTGAACGGCGCGTCGCCGTGGTCAATGCCGACGAACGGGTCAGGTGCGGCATCGACCGGTGCTCAGGCGCGGTCATCCGCAAGCACGTCGTACGCAAGAAGGGCCGCGCATTCACGTGGGAGGAGATCCTGCGCACGTTCGTCCGCGACCGCGACGGTTCACGGGAACGCGAGCTGCCAGTCGGCTCTCGTCCAGGCGATGACGCCGGCCTCGAACGGTTCTTCAAGGTCATTCTCAACGGCCCGGACATGATGCAGGCCGTGGGCCTCTACGACGTGGACACCGGCAAATCCGCCGACCTCGGCGTACGGTCGGATGCCCGGGGGCAGATGGCAGAGCCCGACGGCGGCCTCGACCGGCTGATGGCCTACCCGGTCGGGGACAAGATGTATGTCGTGGATCTGGCCGCGATCGAATAGGTCAGAGGCGTGGGCCACGATCAAGCGGTCCACCGCCCCCATGTCGCCGGCGCAACCGTTCGTCTTTGTCCGGGACGAGGGCGGCGGCATGAGCCAGCGCGATGTGAACATCGCCCATTCGCGCAGACAAGATCCTGGCGCGGCGGCGGCCCCGGCCTGGCGAGGGGACCCACAGGAACTGACCTTGATCGGCTGTGTTAGGACATCCGATCCGCGGCGGGGGCGTCAGGGGGTCCATCGCGCGCGGAGCACGCCATCGGGGTCGGGCAGTACCGCAGCCATCAGCGGATCACGCTCGTCCTCGAGACAGGAAAGGATCATCACCGCGCGGACTCCTGGCAGCATGGCGGGCAGTGCCGGATAGTCGGCTTCGTCGAGTGTCAGGCTGGTGACACGCCCTTGAGCGTTCTGCCAGACGATCTCGCTGAGGCCTTCGTGAAGGCCGGCAAGGGCTGCGTCCACATCCGCTGACAGATCGGGCCAGACCGCCAACCTAGCCCGGGGGGCGAGCCGGGCCTGTATCCCGGCAATCTCATCGAGGGTGATCCGGTGCCAGCGTGAGGCGTTCTGGACATAGCCCTCCTCCAGCACTGCCGCGCCGCGCTTGCTGACCAGCGCCTCCAGTTCGGCCCAGAATGCCGCGTCGGCGGGGCGCCGCCCCGCGCGATCGTCCTCATCAAGGTGCGGGTCATACGGTGACTGGCTGATCGGCTCGGCGAAGAGCCCTCGCTGGTGAGTGAACTCCACCGCGCGCGGGCATGGCAGGGCGCTGCCGACATACACGTACTGGTCGTAACCGACGTGGACGAAGAAGCGGTCCTCAGCCTCCAGGCGGCACCAGGCACCGTTGTCGCGCAGCATCGCCCGAACCAGTTCCAAGGCGACGGCCATCGGCACCTGCGCGCCGTCGTGGTAGCCGGTCAGGTCGGGCGGGAACAATCCGACCAGGCCATGACCGTCGATCGGCGGTTCCACACCGAAGCTGACCAAGCCGGTCACCTCCGGGTCCCGGATCGCGAGGTGGGTGACCCCGGTCTCTTGGGCGAAAGCGGCTACGGCTGCCAGGTAGGCCGCTTCGACCGGACCGTGGTCGTCGTGCACATCCTCAGGACCGACGTAGTGGCCGTGCTCGTCGCGATCCACCGGGTCATACTTGGTGACTTGGTAGACGTGCAGACCCATGTCGGTTCCGCCGCCTACAGGACGGATCTGAGGTGCGGATTCCGGTGGTTCAGAAGCGGCTGCGGGGACATTCATCGCCCCATCCTGGCGAAGGTCCGGTCTTACGGCCAATGCTCAATCTTTCCTTGTCCGGGGCCGCCGATCAGCGGGTTGGTCCGGTTCCGGACTTCCATCACGGCGGGAATGCCAGGAGTTCGCCGTAGAGCACGCCCTTTGCCGACCGTGGTACAGCATCCGGTTGAAGGCATTGCACAGCGCGCTGGGGACAGGAGGCCGATCGCGGCTGCGGCCGCAGAAATTACATCCATGCCGTTAAAGCCGCATGGGAGTATGCGTGAAGGATGCCGCCGAGCCGGTCTCGTCGGCGCATGTTCAGGTCGACGAGGTAACGACGAAAAGGCGCCGGAAAGGAAGACTTCCGGCGCCTCTTCATTTCCTTTCCCAACAGTTTTCAAGCATTTCGTTTGTTCGTCCTTTGTCAGCGGCGGCTGCTGCCATTGGCTGCGCCGTTGGCGCTGCCAACGCCATCGAGCTGGACAACGAGGGCGGATGTGCTGGCGGTGGACCTGGCCACGGTGTCGGCGCCGGCGGACTGGGCCGCCACTGCCACGGGTGCGATGAGAGCGAAGGCCGCTACTGTGCCGACTGCGAGAAGGTTCTTCAGCTTGGTCATTGAGATCACTCCACGTCGAATCAATTGTGCCCCCGGGCGAGACCCGGGCCGATTTCCCGGAACTGCGATGAATCCGGTCGTGCGATGATGAAGCTTTCAACCATCTGGCCAGGTGCATACCTTTGACATGTGGAACACCTGTGCATCGGTCAGCGTCGAAGCCGTCCACGGCGCTGCTCGGGTCGGTGACGAAACCGTCGTGAACGGGCCGCGCTCAGAGGACAGAGCCATGCGTGATCACGTTCGCGGCTCGAACACGAACGGGACGAGCTAGCCGCTGAACTCCTTGCCGAAGTCGTAGGTACGCCAGCGCTCGGGCCGCACGCGGACGGTGACCATCGTCCGCACGAAATCCTTGATGTTGTCGAAGAACCGCTCGCCCGCCTCGGAGCCGAGGTAGCGAATCGACCACTTGCGGTACTCATCCACATCGGTTGGCTCATAACCCACGACGGGACCTTCAATGGAGACGTACTTGTACGGCATCGCCTCCTGTTGCGCCGTGAATCCGATCTGGCCCGCTTCGCGGATCAGGGCCATCTTCACGCTGTCAGGGCTCGTGGCGAACGTGATCTCACCGCCGGGCTCGTAGCCGTACCAGATGGGCACCGCCATGGGCGGCCGCCCGTCCGAACCCGCCACGCTCAGCACCCCGATGTGCGTCTCGGCCAGGAAGCTCTCCCGCTCAGCCGTGGTCATCCTCGTCGACATGATCTGCTCCTCAGGTCCGGTTCGTGCCTTCACCCTGCCGGGGTCCGCTGTTGGTCGACTGACGGTTCGCTGGGGGTAGACGTCTGCACTCGCACAGCACCTGTTAGGCCGCCCCGGCGAGCCTCTCCCGCCGGGCCTCGAGCCCGAACTCGATCGCCAGGGCGCCAGACATCCAGGTGACCGCGACCCAGGTCTCCTCGATCGAGGAGATCCCCATCAGGGCCGAGTGATCGCGGACGCGACTGAGCCGCTCGACGGCTGAGGCACCTGCGTGTCGCAGGCGGATCACGGCCACCGATCGACGGCTGGGGTACTACAGCGCGGAGAGCACGCGTTCCAGGCCCCAGCGGAACTGCTCGGTGGAGACGTAGGCGGCGATGGCGTCGGCCGCGGCGTGCGTGCGCGGGAAGGCCGCGGGGTCGACGGCGAAGGCGGCCCTGCGGGCGGCGATCCGCTCGGCTTCCGGCGCGACCGGGCTCCCGGTTTCCGCCGCCTCCAGCGCGATCGAGCCCAGGACGTAGACCATGACGGTGTAGGCGGCGCGCGGGTCGGGCAGGGCGCCCAGCAGGCTCTCGCCGACGCGCAGCGCGACCGGTCCGTTGAACGCCGCGCCCAGGATGGCGGGCACGGCCGCCGGATGACGCATCAGCACCTCGCGCAGGTTCAGCGCGAACGCGACGATCCGTTCCGCGGGGCTGCCCGAGCCGTGCTCGAGCAGGTCGAGGTCGGCCTGGCCCAGCAGCCGGTCGGCCAGCGCGGTCACGATCGCGGCCCGGTCAGGGAAGTAGGTGTAGAGCGCCCCGGGCGTCAGGCCCAGCCGGGCGGCCAGGGCCCTCATGGTGAGCGCGCCCGCGTCAAGGAGCTCCAGGGCGGCGTCCAGCACGGTCTCGGTGTTCACCGAGCGCTGCGGTCCTCTCTTCACAAGGAAACCCTATACGGTGTTTAATGTTAAACACCGTTCAGAGTTAGGAGCTTCCATGAGATGGACCTTGATCGCCGGCGTGCTCGCCGCCAACCTCGCCTTCGTCGGGCTGGGCGCGGTCTTCGGCTACCCCGGCGTGCTCGCCGAGCCTCCCGCCCGCATCCTGGCCGCGTTCGCCGCCGACCAGGCCGCGATCAGTGCCTGGTTCCTGCTGCTCGCCCTGGGCGCCGCGGCCCTCGTCCCGTCCGCGGTCCTGCTCGGGCGGCGCCTCCCGCCCGGCCCCGCCGCCACCTTGTCGGTGCACGCGGGTGTGCTGGCCGGCCTCGTCCAGGCGCTGGGGCTGCTGCGCTGGCCGTTCGCGGTGCCCGCCCTGGTCGACGCGGCGGACCCGCGCAGCGCGCAGACCGTCTTCGCCGCGCTCCACGGATATCTGGGCACCGGAATCGGCGAGACCCTGGGCTACCTGCTCACCGCGGCCTGGACGCTGCTGGTCCTGGCCGCCCTCCCTCGGCCGCCGCGCTGGTTCGCCGCGCTGGGCGCCGCCTCGGCCCTGGCGGTCGCGGCCGGTGTCCTGGTCCCGCTCGGGCTGCGCGGCGCCGACCTGGCCAACTTCGTCGGCTACCTCGCCTGGAGCGCCTGGGCGATCTGCCTGGCCATCCGGTACGGCCGACGGGTCCCGGCACCCGTGTGACGGTCACGTGGCGAAGCGTCTACCACTGCTGTCCGAGGGATGCGCCCCAGGCCAGGGAGGTGGCACCGTTCTCGGCACCCCCAGGCTCGACGAGGATCCGCGCCGCGGCGAGATAGGCGGCCAGCAGGCCTTCCGCGACCGCCGCCACGCTCTCGTCCGCGGGCAGAAACGTGGGAGCATGCAGCCCCGCCGTCGTGTCGGTGCCGACGAAGAGCATCAGCGACGGCACCTCGGCGGCGAAGTAGGCGAAGTCGTCGGCGCCGCACGACCGGAGCGGCGCCGACACCGTGTGGCCGAAGCCGCCGAGCAGCGCGGCGGCCTCGGCGGCGAGGCGGGCGTCGTTCACCAGCACCGGCTCGCCACGGAGGATCCGCACCTCGGCCTCGCACCCGTGCGCCTTGGCGACACCCTCCGCGACCGCGCGAAAACGTTCGTGAAGCTGGGCCCGCCAGGACTCCGACATCGTCCTGAGCGTGCCCCGGGTGACGGCCTCACCCGGGATGGCGTTGGGCGCGGTGCCCGCCTCAAGCGTCCCGAAGGTGACCACGGTGCCCACCATCGGGTCGGCGTCGCGGCTGACGAGCTGCTGCGCGGCCACGATGATCTGGGCAAGCGCCGGTATCGGGTCCCTGGTCAGATGCGGGTAGGCGGCGTGCCCGCCGCTGCCCCTGACGATGAGTGTGAACTCGTCGGCGCAGGCGTTGACCGGGCCGGGGGTGCAGGCCACCGTTCCGCCGCCGAGCACGGGCTGGACGTGCGCGGCGACCATGGCCCGCACCTGGTGCGCGGCGAGCGCGCCCGACTCGACGATGTCGAGCGCGCCCGACGGGTAGGTCTCCTCGCGCGGCTGCAGCACCGCGATCAGCGGCGCGGGACCGCCGGTCCTGTCGACCGCCCTGGCCAGCGCGACCAACGCGGCGAGGTGGACGTCGTGACCGCAGGCGTGCATGGCACCGTTGGCGGCCGCCCAGGGCACCCCCGTCTGTTCCGTGATCGGCAGGGCGTCGAGCTCGCCGCGCACGCCGACCGCGGGGCCGTCGCCGCCGATGCGGACCAGGGCGCCGGTGCCGGCCACCGGATCCGGCGCCGCCGCGGCGGGCAGGGCGTCGAGCACCTGCTTGAGGGTCGGCCCTTCCTGCCCGGACACGCACGGCTCGGCGTGCAGCCTGCGCCGCAGCTCGCAGGCCGCGGGGAGCTCGGCGCGCAGCGCGGCGAGCAGGCGTTCGCGCGTCTCGCTCGGGGTGCGCTCGATCCGATCCGTCACGCGTCGTCTCCCAGGCGGTAGACGCGACGCGCGTTGTCCTCGCCGATCATGGTGGCCACCCGGACCGCCTGGGCCGGCGACCACTCCCCGCCGGCCACGAAACCGCCAAGGACACGGGTCATCGCCCGGCGCCACAGCAACGCTCCCAGGTGGTGCAGCTCGGCCGGGCCCCAGGCGTCGGAGGAGAAGAGAATCTTGGCGAACGGCGCCAGCTCCAGGCTCTCCGCCACGACGGCCACGCTGCGCGCTCCGGTGTAGTTCACTCCGAGGCCCACGTCGAAGTAGACGTTGGGGTAGACCTGGGCGAGGTAGCCCGCGTTGCGGTGGAACGGATAGCAGTGCAGCAGGAGCAGAGGTACGCCGCTGGGCTCGGCCCGCTCGATGAGCCCCCGCAACAGCAGTGGGTCTGAGCGGTGCAGGTCGACGTCAGGATCTCCGTAGCCGATGTGGAACTGCAGCGGCAGCCCGCGCTCGATCCCGGTCCAGATCAGGTGACGCAGCAGCACCGGATCGTCGACCCGGACCGTCGCGGTCTCCTCGATCGCCCGCAGCCATCGCCCCGCCGCCGCCGTGACCTCGGCGGGGGTGGGCGGGCTCGGGTCGAGATCGAGCCCGTGGCGGTAGGCGACGATCGTCTTGAGACCGCGGGCCGTACGGCTGCGCTTCCACAGCAGTTCGGCGAAGCGCGCGGCGAACCCGGCCGCGCTGACACCCTCGGACACCACCTGCTCGGCCACCGCCTCCAAGCGCACGACCTCCTCGGCGGGCCGCCCGGTGACCTCGGCCATGCCGGAGGTGCCGAGGATCTCGTCGCCGCGATAGCCGGTCTCCACAAGGAAGTGGCCGATCCCGCTCGCGGTGAGCAGCCGCCTGTTCACCTCCGCGGCTCCGAGCTCGGCACGCCGCGCCATATACGCGTCGGGCGGCGCGTGCGGGTCGAGACCCAGCACGGGCGCGCAGTGCCGCAGGATCGCGAAGCCGATCTGGGAGTCGAACTGACTCATCCAGCCGGGTACCGGCCGGTCCGACTCGGTGATGAGCTCCTCGAACTCCGCCCTGGACAGGTCGTTGCCCGAGGCGCCGTGGACATGGTGGTCCACCAGCGCGATGGCCTCGATCGACTGATCGAGAGACTCAGAAGACATCAGCGATCCTCCGGCAGCTTTCCACGTCGTCCAGGCCGTCGAGCGCTCGCGATTCCGTCCGCTTGACCGACAGGTACGTGTCGATGAGGTCGGGCGCGAACAGGCCGCGCACGACCTGGTCGGCCTCGAGGGCGTCGAGCGCCTCGTCCTGCGACTTCGGCAGCGGCGGCACGGCCGCGAGCTCCGCCTCGGTCACCGACTCCGGCCAGACGACCGGCTCAGGGTAGCCGCGGCGGATCCCCTCCAGGCCGGCCCTGAGCAGGACGCCGAGCGCGAGCCATGGGTTGGCGGTCGCGTCGGCCGCGCGGAACTCGACGTTGAACTCGTCTCCCGAACCAGGGCAGATGCGCAGCATCGCCTCCCTGTTCCGCTCGGCGAGGAACACCCCGCCCGCGCTCCACCGGTGTGGGGTGAGGCGCAGGAACGACACCGGGCTCGCCGCGGTCACCGCGGTGAGCGCGGCGGCGTGCCGCAGGATTCCCGCACAGAACCTGGCGGCCGGCTCCGACAGGCCTCCCGGCCTGCCGGGGTCGTGCATGGCCCCGCCCTTGAACGACAGGTGGATGTGCACGCCGTTGCCGCTGCCCTCTGGGTGCAGGATGGGCGCGAAGCAGGCGCGCAGCCCGCGCCGCCTGGCGAGGTCGCGGACGAGCTCTCGCAGCAGCACGGCCTGGTCGGCGGCGGCGAGGGCGTCGGTGGGGGCGAGCGTGATCTCGTGCTGTGCCTCGCCGTACTCGGGCAGCCAGGTCTCGGGCGCGAACCCGTTCCGTTCGAGGAGCGCCACCAGATCGGAGCCGAACGGCTCCGCGGCCCTGTATCTCTCGAAGGAGAACGGCCCTGTGGAGTCCGGCGATCGCGGCCCGGTCAGAGTGAATTCGTGCTCGAACGAGGCCACCGGGACGAGTCCCAGCTCCGCCCGCAGTTCCTCGACGGCGTCGGCGAGGAAGGCGCGGGGGCAGCACTCCCACGGCGTGCCGTCCGGCAGCGTCTGCCCGGCCAGGTACAGCCGCGTCCCCGGCACGTCGCCGTCGGCCGGGATGTCGGCGCGCGTGGCAGGGGCGGGCAGCAGCCGCAGGTCGCCCGTCGAGCCGAACGGATTCTCGGCGATGGTCCCGAAGCAGGTCAGAGCCAGGTCGGCGGGCACCCAGCCGGTGCCGCCGCGTAGCACCGCGGCCTCTCTGGAGGCGGGTACGGCACGGCCGCGCGTGTGCCCGGCCAGGTCGCAGGTCGCGATGAAGACGTTCATGCCGTCCTTCCCGCCCCGGCGACCGCCTGCTCCTCGGGACGGGCCAGCTCGGCGCTGAGGCCCTCCCCGATCCGACCGGCCAGGCCGGGAGCGGCCAGTACGACGGCCAGGCCGACCAGGCACCAGGCCGCGGCGATCCACGGGAAGTAGCTGAGTGGGCTGTCCTGCCCCGCCGACTGGTTGTAGAAGACGAAGCACAGGTAGGCGATGGCCAGCACCGGGATCGCGATCTCGCGCTTCGGGATCCCGCCGCGCCCGTTCACGATGAACGCGACGACACCCGCCCCCGCGACGGCATAGGCCACCAGCAGGCAGAGCACGCCGAGGGTGGCGAACCAGTAGTAGGCGTCGAAGGCGCTCACTCCGCCCAGGTCGAGGAACACGTCGGCGAGCGCGGCCACGGCGAGAGCGACGACCAGCGAGACGGAGGGCACCCCCGTTCGCGGATCGGTGCGGGCCAGGACGCGTGGGCCGAAGCCGTCACGGGAGAGCGCGAACAGCAGCCGGCTCGCCGCCGCCGACGAGCTGATGGAGGCCGCGAACGCCGACGCCATCGCGGTGAAGGCGATCACGAGGGAGAACCAGGTGCCGACGTAGGCCTCGGCGAGGGCGGACAGCGACGACTCCGCCCCGGCGAAGGCGGACACCCCGCGCTCGCCGGTGCCGAAGCCGATGGTTTGGGCGAACATCACGAAGACGTACAGCACACCGGTCAGCAGCACGCTGCCGGCCAGGGCACGCGGGATGTTGCGGCGCGGGTCGGCGGTCTCCTCGCCGAGCGACGCGCACGCCTCGAATCCGGCCCAGGACAGGAACGCGAACACGGTGGCGGTCATCACCGCCCCCACGGTGGTGCCCTCCATACCGAAGACCGACAGGTCGAGCGTCTGACCGCCGGGCGCGGTGCCCGCCCCCGCGCGGGCCACGATGATCGCGCTAAGCACGAGCATGCCGAGGATACCGACACCTTCGACGAGCAGCAGCGTGCGAGCCGTCACGCGGGATTCGCGGGAGTTGACCACCCAGACACCCGCGGCCGT
Organism: Nonomuraea sp. bgisy101; assembly: GCF_057708945.1. Lineage (NCBI taxonomy): Bacteria > Bacillati > Actinomycetota > Actinomycetes > Streptosporangiales > Streptosporangiaceae > Nonomuraea > Nonomuraea sp. bgisy101. The sequence continues at coordinate 176,681 of NZ_JBYITD010000014.1, read as the reverse complement.
CACGACCGCCACGGCGAACCAGGGCACGCTCCAGGACAGGCCGAGAGCGGACACGAAGGCTTCGGTGAACACCGCCGTGGCGGCCAGCGTGCACACGGCGAAGAACAGGTAGGTGCCGAGCAGGGCGAATCCGCCGAAGAATCCGGCACGGGGGCCGAGGGTCACTCCGGCCAGCGCGTAGACCGAGCCCGCGTGGTTGAAATGGCGCGTCAGCCGGACGAATCCATAGGCGACCAACGCCACGCCGATCAGGCCCAGGACGAAGACGAGCGGCACCGCCTTGCCCACCGTGCCCGCCACACCCGCGCCGTTGAGCGCCATGGCGAGTGTGGGACCCATGAGCCCGACGGACAGAGCGAGCGCTTCCCACAGTCGTAGTTTGCGAGGCGGGCGCAGTTGTTCCGGCATGGCACCTCCCGAGAGGGGGCGGAGACGGGCCGGCGGTCGCGCGGCCCACTTCCCAGCATGAAATAGAACATTCATGATGCCCGTCAAGAGTCAGGTTTGAAATTTTTGTTTCACTAGTCCATCGTGACGTGCCCCGCGATCTCTTCGACCTGCCGCAGGCGGGTCTCGCCGGCCTCGCCCAGCCGCTGGGTCACGCCCGCGACCACCGTCTCGACCTGTGCCATCGCAGGGACGAGGCTGTCGAACGGGCTCGGCGCCTCGACGCGGGCCGGGATGACGAGGTCGGCGACGTCCGAAGCGGGTGACAGCCAGGGATCGGTGAAGAGCACGATCTTGGCGCCCCGATCGTGCACGCGCCGCGCGAACTCCACGATGTCTCGCTGGTAGCGGCGATAGTCGAACACCACGACCACGTCCCGGCGTCCCGCGTCCGCACAGAACGCCGCCATGTTCTCCGGCCGCGCGTCGAGCACCCTTGTCGCCGGGCGGAGCAGCCTCAGGTGCATGTCCAGATACTCGGCGAGGATGTGCGAGTAGCGGCCGCCGATCAGTGTGATCCGCCGCGTCGTGTCCGCCAGCAGCGCGAGGACCTCGCCGAGTTCGGCGTCGGACAGCGCGGCGAACGACTCCTCCAGCCGCTGACGGAAGGCCGCCGCCGCTGACAGCCTCAGAACCCCCTCCCCCACCTGCTGACCGAGCGTGAGCGGCGACGCCCGCCGGGCCTCGATCTCCTCCCGCAGCGCCTGCTGGAACGCCCGGTAGCCGGCGAAGCCCAGTCCGGCCACGAACCGCACGACCGTCGGCGCGCTCACCCCCGCGCGCTTGGCCAGCCGCGCGGCCGTCTCCAGCCCGGCCGCCGGATAGTTGGCCAGAAGGACCCGGGCGACCTGCCGCTCTCCCGGTGACGCGTCCGCGAGGCTCCGTCTCACCCGCTCCGCGACCGAGACGAACACCTCCGCGCTCTCTTCAGTCATCGACGCCTCTCGATCAGGGTTGTCCCGCCCATCATTCTCTTAGCGCACGCCGACCGGTGGACATCCCCGCGCTCTTCTCTCACCCGGAGACGGTGTTCCATGCGTGTTCCGGATCTCGCGCTGAGGGAGGCGACAGGATGAAGCAGCTGCGGCCTCCGCTCCGATACCCGGTGAGCCGATGGTGAGGAACGAGAAACCGGATCGTCGACCGCGCCTTGCCACCACTCGCGGGCGATCGTGAGCCGGAACTCCTGAGAAACCGTCCATCGGCTTGGGGTCGCGGCTCCTGAGTGAGGCGGCATCAGCAGTGGCATGCCTGCGCCCAGGCAGGCGCTGAGCACGGTGACGCCGCCGACCGCCCGCCCGCCAGATCGGGGTGATCCTGGCCTACACCACCCCAGCGGGGCGGACGCTGCTGGATCGACGGCTCCACCTGCCCGAGCACACATGGCCGGCCGAGGCCGCGGCGCGGGGTGGCCGACCGGCACCGGAACCGCTACCGCGCCGGGCAGGGCGCCACGTGCCCGCGCTGGTATGCCTGGGCTCGGGCTCGCATCGATGAAGCGCGGCCCAGTGGTATCGGCGGCCGCGTTACCTCACGAGACCGTTCGGTTGTCCAGCTCGTCCAGGAATCGCTCCACGATGCCGGTATCCCGCACGTCCACCTCCAATGACTCCCCAATGACGCGGCCCGCCAGGTCGGTCGACAGACGGCCGATCTCCGGGCGGAGTTGGGCGAACGCCGCCTGCCTGTCAGCCTCGATCTGGGCGTGCGCCGTCCCGATGAGGTGGCGAGCCTGCGCCTGCGCCTGCGCGCGGAGCTCAGCCCCGATCTGCGCGCCCTGCTCGCGGGCCTCCTCCCGCAGCAGCGCCGCGTCGCGCCGGGCCACTTCCAGTCGCTCGCGGTATTGCCGCTCCAGATTCCGAGCCTCGGCGCGGGCCTCCTCTGCCCTCATCATTCCGCCGTCAATCGCGTCGGCCCGCTCGGCCAGCGTCTTCTGTATGCGCGGTACGAGCAGTTTGCCGATGACGAACAGGGTGACGAGGAACATGACGAGTCCGATAACGGGCTCGGAGTAGTTGTCCGGGAAGAGGGGGTTCACGAATGGACCTTTCGTCAGCGGGATTGCCAGAGGCCCACGCGCGGCGAATTGCCGGCGCGCACATCGAGGTCAGCATCTCGAAGAGGAACACATCTAAAGCCAACGCCTTGGTCGTGAACAAGACGAGCCTGAAAGCGCTCGTACACGTAGTACATCTAATATATCTACCAGCGCGTACGTGGCACTGCGCCGCTGATCGTGATACCGCCGCCCGGGGTGCCATTGATGCTGAAGGAACCGCCAACCGATGTCATCGCAGCCCGCATCACAGCGATCCCAAAGCCAGGACGAAGCGTCTCGAACCTTTGTCCGTCGTCACTGATCGTCAGCCTCAAGCCGGACATGCTGACCGTGATGACGACAGAGACAGTGCGAGCCTGGCCGTATTTTTCGATATTGGATAAGGCCTCGGTGATGCAGACGGAGACCGCCGCCATCACGTGGGCCGGTACGATTTCATCTGGAAGCGCCCATATCTCTACGTTGACTCCAGCATCCCTGGACCACTGCGTCAAGTATTGAGCAAGAGACTCTCGGGAGAGCACTTCATTACCCAGCATTACCTTGGCCCGCTCGGCCATCAATCATCTCCATAGAAAACGCGACTCGCGTATGGCGGTCGCCCCACCCTCGTCAGGGCAGGCTCAGCTCAGGGTCCTGCCGAAATGGGCGGCGGCGATATCTGCGGCGAGCATCAACCACGAGCGGCTGGGGCACTACCCACGTGCCGTCCACCACCTGATACAAGCCGGGACTTGAACCCCGATCCATGGATTATGAGTCGGCTGGATCGGTGCCGCCCAGTGTCATTGTGGATAGCTGTGGCCGGGGTTCTCCCCGCTGTCGTGTCGGCCTGTACAGCCTCCGCAGGACCAGGATGAGATGCCGTCACCATGCCGGTTGCCGTCATGCTGATCCTGACGTGGATGCGGGTCGCCTCTCCGGCTGGCACGCGGGCAACCGTCGCACCTGACGGGGCTGCGCCTGCGTCTCACCCGTCGACGAGACCGAGGCCATCGTCCTGCAGTGGGACCCGCCACCGTTAGAGACAGGCAACAGGGCAGGCGTCCCATGCCGCTAGGGTGTCGCGAAAAACGGAGATCATCTTGTCGCGATCAGCCCAGCTCGCTTGGGCGGCCGCCCTGGCCGCCGCCGCGTACCCGACCTGGGACGCCTGGCAGATCGAGTACGGGTCCTCCTATGCCGTCCTCGGCTGCGTGGGGTTCTTTGACGGAGGCGGCTTCGGCCTCGCCAGACTTGCGTCGGCCCCTCTGGGGGACGCCTACGACATCGCGAATGCGGCCGTCCTGTGCGGCGTGCCCTCGGTCCTCGTCCTCACGGGGTACCTCATGTCGGCTGCCACCGGGAACGGGGCCATCGTCGGCCGCCGCGTGGCCGGCCTGCTCGCCCTCCTTGCGATCGTCGGACCGGCCAGCCCTTCCTATATGCATGAGGACGGGTGCTCGACGATCCCCGTACTCAGCGGCGAGTGGTTCGCGACCGTGCTGAGAGCCTATGGGCCTGCGCACTCGGCCCTCCTGGTCTCCGCGTCGCTGGTGCTGCTGGCCACCAGGACGGCGAGGGAAACCTGGCCCAGTGGGTTCCCCGGCCGCCGGGGAGCGGCGTTGGCCATCGACTACGTGATTTTCGTCGCCTTCCTGGGCCTGTTCGAGGGGCGGCTCAGCAGATGGGACTACGGTCTCCTGAACTGGTTCAGGGTCAACGAAGCGGCATCGCTGCTTGCCGCCGCGGCCGCGTTCCTTTACGTCCTGACGGGACGGACGTTCGGCAAGCGGCTCATGCGCCTCCGCGTCGTCTCCGCCGACACCGGCCACTGGCCGGGCTGGCGCAGGGCCGCGGTCCGCGCGCTCGTCTTCCCGGTCCTCGTCTGCGTGTCACAGTTCGGGCTGGTCGTGCTCTTGGTGGACGGGCTGTGGGCGGTGGTCGACCCGGCCGCTCGCACTCTGCGCGACCGTCTCGCCGGCACCCAGGTCGTTCGCGACCTGCTGTGAGGCGCTCAGGTGGAGGCGCCCTCGTGATCGGATGCTCCTCGCCGACGACTTGCCGGCCACGTGATCGGATTTCAACTGCCTCCGAACCCGCGTCATATCCCTGATCTCCGTCAGTCGTGACGAACGCAAACGGGCCGCCGGAGGCCGGCGAGGAGCTTGTAGCGGTGTTTCACTTCCTTTCGGTGAAGGTTCGTGCGGGAAGCTGTGGCGATCGCCGCAGCCGGTCGTCAGGGCGGCCTAGGAGGCGGGAGTGAGGTTGACGACCGCCTTGGCGGGGTTGGGGAAGGTGAAGGTGGCCCGGCACGTCCCCGCGTTGGTGTAGGCGAAGTTCGAGAAGCCGGCGCTGACCAGGCTGGTGCCGTAGAACTTCAGTTCCCGCCCGTCGGGGGAGATGGTGATCTTCGCCGGGTCGGTGCGCTCCACCTTGAAGATGCCGATACCGGTCATGTAGGCATCGCCCTGCTGCTCGGCCGACTTAGCGGTCCCGTCGGGGTTGAGCTGGACGAGGATGTCCCAGTTCTCGTTCTGCAGCCCGCCGCCCCAGGCGATGCAGGTGAGCTTGACGGGCTCGGGCGCCTCCTGGGCGGTGTCGGCGAGCGCGGCCCGGGCGGGCAGGGCGAGGGCCGCTGCCGCGATGGTCAGGGCGGCGATGCGCTGAAGAGATCTCACTGCATGACTCCTGTCGGGTCGAGGTGGTGCGCCGTGATGGCGTGAGATCACTTTCGGAAGGCCGGTGCCGTGTCCACCACCCGTGGACAGCGCATGCGGACAACGACCGGACACCCGCCGGGCCTGGACAGCGGCCGACGAGCGAGAAGGGAGCGAAGGCGGGTGTGTCTGATCGTGATGATCCGGCAGACCCAGGATGGGCGTGGACATCAGCCAGGATCAGCCTCCGGGAGAGGGGTCCCGGCGGTCATGGCTGTGAATCCTATGAGGGTTCGAGGCCCTTCCCCAAGGTCAGGGTCAGTGTTCCGAATGCCGCCGGCCGTACCCCTTGATCGACAACGGAACGGCCAGTGGCGTCAGCAGGCCGACGGGGTGCCCGGAGCTACGACCCAGTACGAGCATGACCGCGCCGGCGGACCCGTCCTGGGCGGAGCCGGACCCGCGGCACGCCCTGGCGTTCCGACCGGGGCCCGGGAGGCGTTCCAGGCGGCCGAGGCCCCCGCTCGGCGCGACGCTCGCGGAGCTCGGCCTCGGCCGTCCGGGCGCGCACCCCAGGAAGGGGTCGGCGCCGGCCGCCGTCCACTTGATGGTCCACGGCGACGGCCGCCGCTGAGCCGAGGCCCGCGTCACCGGGACGGCGAGAGCCCACGGGGCGTTGACTTTGTCGCAAGGTATGACGCACCATGTTGCTACAAAGCTTGCGACAAAGGAGGGGCTATGACCCGTGAACCGTTACCGGACGCCGGCCCGCCGGCGCGTGCGGCCGATCTGCGACTGGCGGGCGAGTGGCTGGCTCTGCACGACCTGGCCGGTGCCCGCCCGACCCCGCTGCTGGCCAGCCGACTGGCGGTCCGGAGACGCGCCCGCCTGGCCACTTACGTCATCCTGGCCGCGCTGATCATCGTGAGCGCCCTCGCCGCCACTTCCGCTTTCGGCGGCCTCCAGCCGCATCGCCCGCTGCCGCTGCTGGCCCTGGCCGCGTCGGTGGCCGGGCTACTGCTGGCACAGTCCCTGCTCGACCGGTGGGTGCGACGCGTCGACCAGCGGGCGGGCGCGACGCTGTCGCGCCGGGCCGCCCATCCGATCCAGCCCGGCTGGCGGACCGTGCTCGGCCGGCCGTACGCCATTTTCGCCGTCGCCACGTTCGCCGGCGCGATGGTGCTGGCCGCAAGCGCCCTGGCCGTTCCCGAGCCCACCGTGCGGCAGCTGGCCGTCGTCGTGCTGATCGGCCTGCTCGGCGCGACGGCCATCACCGCCATGCAGCTGCGCCACCTGCTCAGCTTCCCGGTCGTGGCGGAGGACGAGGAGTCGCTGACCGCCGACGTCATCATGCGCGTCGAAGACGCCCGCGAGCTCACCACGCCGAACGTGCAGTGGTCGCTGCCGGTGGTGCTGTTCGGCACCGCGCCCGGCTGGTGGAATGCCGCCGCGGTCGCCTACCTGATCCTGAGCCTGGCCGCGTGCGTCGCACTCCATGCCAAGACGCCGTCGTGCGCGACGGTGGCTCGGCGGGCCATGAGCGCCCGATGATCGTCATCGACGCGGCCTCGCCGGTGCCGCCGTTCGAGCAGCTGCGAGCCCAGCTCGCCCGGCAGATCCAGGACCGCACGCTGGCCGTGGGCGCCCGGCTGCCGACCATCCGCCACCTCGCGGCCGACCTCGGCCTGGCCGTCAACACGGTCGGCCGGGCCTACCGGGAGCTGGAGGAGGCGGGGCTGATCGAGACGCGCGGGCGGGCGGGCTCGTTCGTGTCGGCCGCCGGCGAGGAAGGCCGGGAGCGGGCCCGCCAGGCCGCCGCCGACTACGCCGCCGTGATCGCCAGCGTCGGCATCGACGCGGCCGAAGCACTCCGCATCGTGCAGGCGGCTCTGAAGTCCGGCGCGGCAGCACCGGCCTCGCCATGACCGCGAGATCCCACCGAGGAACCCAGGAACAGCGGCTGGCGGTACAGGCTGGCAGGAGCGTAAAGCGCCACGTCACGGCCGCTGCGTCGGCGGTCCGGCCTGGACCGCCGACGCACACCCGAAGACACCGGCATCTCGGCGCTGACTGCGAGCACCGTTCGATCGGGCCGGCATCGGTTGAACAGGGCGATCTAGGCGTCCTTTGTGGATGGCCGACTGGCGGAATCAGCCCGCGTTGCCGGGTTCTCCGGTTCACGCCGGGTGAGCACCAAGGGGGCGTCCTCGGTGATGGCTACCGTGTGTTCGGAGTGGGCTGTGCGCGAGCCGTCCGCCGACCGGATGGTCCAGCCGTCGGCGTCGTAGACGATCCGGTCGGTCGTGCGGGCGAACCAGGGTTCGAGCGCGAGGGTCAGGCCCGGCCGGAGCGTAAGGCCGCGCCCCGCCCGGCCCTTGTTCGAAACGTGGGGGCCCTCGTGCATGGTACGGCCAATGCCGTGGCCGCCGAACTCGGTGTTGACCGGGTAACCGTAGTCGTGGGCTACCGCCCAGATGGCCGCCGAGATGTCACCCAGGCGGTTGCCAGGACGTGCCACCTCGATCGCCGCCTCCAACGCTTCCTCGGTGGCGCGGATGATCCGCAGGTCCTCCTCGGCAGCAGTTCCGACGACGACCGTGCGCGCCGAGTCGGCCACCCAGCCGTCGACGCTGACCGCGAGGTCCGCGCTGAGTACGTCGCCGTCACGCAGCGTGTAGTCGTGCGGTAGGCCGTGCAGGACGGCGTCGTTGACCGACAGGCAGATGACGTTGCGGAACGGGCCACGTCCGAAGGACGGCGCGTAGTCCCAGTAGCACGACTCTGCCCCGCGCCGTTTGATCATGCCGCGCACGTGGCGCTCCAGGTCCAGGAGGTTGACGCCCACGTCGGCGAGTCGGCCGACCTCGGAGAGCACCTCGGCGACGAAACGCCCGGCCACGTGCATGCGTTGGATCTCCGCAGGCGTCTTCAGTTCAATCATGAATACCTCGCGTCACAGGGTTGGTATAGTTATACCGGGACCCTAACACTTGCCGGTATAGTAATACCAGCCCTATCCTGGGGGCATGGTCCGCCAACCGCTCACACCTGAGCAGATCGAAGCCGGCAAGCGTCTCGGCGCCCTGCTGCGCCACGCGCGAGCGGGACGCGACCTCGCGGAAGTCGCACACACGGCCGGCATCTCACCGGAAACCCTGCGCAAGATTGAGACCGGACGACTGCCGTCCCCCGGATTCGGCACGATCGTCTGCCTCTGCGAGGCACTCAACGTGCCGGTGCAGGAGTTGGCAGCCACCTGGCGCGGCAACGACCTACCGCTGGAAGCCGCCTCGTAGCCGCCGTTGCACCCGCCCACGGCATCCCGGTGCACACCGGCCGGCCCCTGTACCTTTTGATCCGACCCACCCGCCCCCGGCCCCTGGGCGCTGAGGGCGGCCCGATCGCCGGCTCGCCACCCGTACACCGAGTTGGTCGACGGCCGCCGACCCACTGCTCGAGCTGCAACAAAGCGTCGTGGGAGTCGAAGGCACCGACCACGGTTCGAGGAGCTGCCCCTCAATACCGAGCGGGCCGTCGGCCGGGTGGCAGTGGGCGATTCGGTGACCGTGCAGATCGTGCACGTCGATGCGATGCGGCGGCGCATCGAACTCTCGCGCCCTTCCTCCTCGACAGCAGAACAGACAGGTGGATGAACGATTGATCGAGAAGCCGCTGATCAATAGTTACGCAAGGTAAAGTAAGTCTTACACTTAGTGATTTGGGTTCTTGGTGTCGGGGGCAGAACGGTGGGCGTAAACGCGTCCGCCGCCTCCTCCCTTCACACCAGGAGTAACCCATGCTCACTCGTCCCCTGCTGGTCCTGACCGCCGTCACGGGCCTGACCGCGGTACCCGGGACGGCCTCGGCCGCTACAGCGCCGCCCGCCACGATCACTGTCACCAGCGCGCAAGTCGGAAGGGCCGCCGATGAAGTCGTTGTTCGCGGCACCGTCACCTGCACCTTCGGGCCCGCCACGATGGAGCTGAAGGTGCAGGTCTTTCAAGGCACGGTGGGGATAGACAGGATCACGTCCCAGACGGCACAACCTGCCCCTGCCATCAAGTGTGACGGCGTAGAACATCAGTGGAGCGCGGAAGTTCAGACCGATGTGCTCGGCCCACAGTGGCGCCCCGGCGAAAAGGTGACGGTCTCCACCATGATCGGGACCTACCGCTCACCCACCGACCTCCGTACCTACGCGAGGAAGATGCACGAGACGGTGCTCGCGGCCAGAGAGTTCGTCGACCTGGCCGACCTTCAACCGGAGTGATCAGCGGCTTGCCGGGCCGGCGTCGCTACAACCCTGGTGGCCAAGCCGGGGGCGGACCCCAGCGTCGTCTTGAGGACACGTCGTCGGCCACGCTCGCCCGCAGGCTGACCCGATGGGCCGAATCGACACCGTCAAGGCGCCCAAGACGCCGCCCCGCCCAGCCGCGGCCACCGACGTCGCCAGGGCCCTGGCGATGATCTGCACCCGGCGGCCGCGCAAGGAGCTGCCGCTGAACCAGCTGCGCGACCGGGTACCGTTCGAGACCGCCCATGTCTACGGCGCTCCCGTGCAGCTTGGAGAACGCTTGAGTGATCGCATGGGTGCCACTGATGTCGTGGCCTTGAGCAGCGCTCTGGCGTGGCCTTCGGATGATCGTCGCGGGGGTCCGAGTAGTTGACAGTGCCTGTCTAACGATCTACCGACGTACACGATCCGCACACGCGAGCAACCAGCGAGCGACCAAACATGATCAACAACTCGCGTAGAGAGTCTGGAGAATCGTGAAACCACAGGTCAAGCACGGCGTGGAAGAGCAGGGCGGGTGGGACTTGAACCCACGACTCACGGATTATGGATCGGTCGTTGATGGCTTCGTAATGCGGCGGCCTGCGGCTATGAGCTATGGCATGGTGACGCGGTGAAGATCATTCCGCATGTGTTCCGCAGGGGTCGCACTCGTACGCCTCTGGATGCGACCGACGCATGAAGTACGTCGATCTCAACGCGTCGATGACCCTGCCCGGTGGAGATGCTATCGACGGTGTCATCAGTCCGGTCGAGTACCTGAAGCGACTTCCCGAGTTCGCTGACGCGCTACCAGTGGGTGCCGCTCGCTGGAATGATCTCCGGCATTGCGCCGCGCCTCCCCGCATGGGTACAGCTTGGGGCGCCAAAAGAGCGCGGGTCGTCACCGGTAAGGATCAAGGTGTTCGGTGGGGCCGAGCAGGGCGGGGCCGGCGTAGCGGGCGGGGGACAGGTGGACACCCGTGGCCCGTTCGGCAAGGGCGAGAGCCCGGGAGACGGCATCGTCGGGGAACTCGGGCAGCTCGCCGTCGACGTCCATGCCGAGGGCCTTGACCCCCGACTCAAGCCGGTCGGGGTCGGAACCCCTCCGGTAGAGATAGGAGTACAGGTCGAACGTGGTCACCACTTGGCCGTCGACGCAGTAGGTGAAACCATCATCCGTCGTGGTCGCGAACACCGAAGCCGCGACTGTGCCCACGGACAGCAGGTTGGCCTTGTCGTAAACGATGCCTGCCCAGCCGCATTCGATCAGCACGGTTCCGCCGTCGGCTCCGATGGCTGAGACGCCGAATCCGGACTCGCCCAGAGGACCCGGCGCGATGTCGATCCGTTGCAGGGCGTCTTCAGGGGACAGGTCCCGTATGAAGCTGGCGTAGAGCCACGTGTCATCGGCATCGTCGGTGAACTCCCGGTAGAGCCATGCGTAGGTCGCCGCCGTCGCGCTGCTCATCCATGTGCCTTCCGTACGGTCCATATCGCAGTGATCATGGCAGGGAGGGCCGACAACTTCCCTCGTGGTTCATTGCGCCGTCAGCTTGGGAACTGCACCGATCACGGCGGGGGCGCTGAACTGCGCGGAAGACCGGTCCTGGGTGCCCATGATTGACTCGTCGCCCTGTCTGATTGCACGACGATCAGTCCGCGACCTGGCATGACCCGAGAGTTGGGCCATAGCGCACGATCAGATCGCGGATCTCCTCGGCGGTTGACGGCCGGCCCTGCTTGGCGGGGTAGGTCCACTTCTTCTTGACCAGCCGGCGGTGCCAGGCGAGCAGTGTGCCGGGCGTCACGATGCGATGCAGCCGGAGGCGAGCGGGTAGCAGCCTGGCCAGCGCGGTCAGGAGCGCCCGATCGGCCCAGTCCGGCCTGGGCCGGGCGACCTGGCGACGAGCACCGCGACCTCATGCCGCAACACCAAGATCTCCACTTCTTTGAAAGCGGAGCCCCGAGCGAGCAGCACCGGCCAGCCGAACATCCTGACCACCAGCAGATACAGAAGTCGAAACAGCACGAGAGTCGAGCCTGGAAGTCCAGGTCAGAACCTCGTTGCCAGTTCTGGCACCGGACAGGGTCCGCACAGCGGCCGGCCGTGCGGCATCAAGGTGGTCGCGTGGGCGAATGGGTGTAGCGGCCGGACGGCGCCGACTACGACGCTCCACACATGGCCAGCGCGGTTCGCGCCAGCCCGCGCAGCCAGGCGTGGGCGTGGTCGGTGTCGTAGCGCTGATGCCACGACAGGTATATCGGTGCCGACGGTAGTTCGAGCGGGAGGGGGAGCACGACCAGGCCGAGGTCGGCGACCGCTGACCGCGTGGTGGCTTCGGGAACGCTGATCAGGAGATCGGAGCCGCGCGCGAACTCCAGCGCGGCCGTTTCCGTGGGCGCGGTCGCCACCACGCGGCGGGTGAGGCCGAGCCGCGCGAGGGCGTCGTCGAGGGCATTGCTGAGGTTTCCACGTCGCGAGACGGTGACGTGCTCAGCGGCGGCGTACTGCTCTGCGGTGACGGTCCTGACGCGGGTGAGGGGGTGCCCCTGCCTCACGACGATGACGAGGCGGGTCTCGCCCACGTTCTCGGCACGGATGTCCGGTGCGCTCGGGCGGTTGGCGTTCGCCTCCAGGTCGACCTCGCCGCGCCGCAACTCGGGGGTGTCGATGCTCGATTCCGCGACGAAGCGCAATCGCACGCCCGGCGCCTGTCCGCGCACGGCCGCGAGCAGTGCGGGGCCGCTCAAGGCGACCAGGGAATCGTGCCAGCGGAGTGTGAAAGTGCGCTCCAACGTTGCCAGATCGAGTTCGCGGCTCGGTGCCAGCACCCCCTGGACCTGGTGCAACAGCTCGTGCACCTGTTCCCGGACGGCGATCGCATACGGCGTCGGGGTCATCGTGCGGCCGGTGCGCACCAGGATCTGATCCCCGGTCGTGCGCCGGATTCGGCCCAGGCTCCGGCTCATCGCGGGGGCGGTGACGTGCAGGCGCGCGGCCGCCCCGGCCACACTTCCCTCCTCCAGCAGCGCGTCGAGCGCGGCGAGCAGGTTCAAATCCAATTGCATGTGAGTAATCCTAGTCGTGCTTGACATGCATTTGAAGTTAATTAAGGGGCTCTATACCTTCGAGACGAGAGCGCAAGCCGGAACGCACAGCTTGGCCCGAACAGCCTCATCACCCCTCCTCACACGGGAGTACCACCATGTCCAAAACGCTTCAGACCACTGACATCGCCGCCTCCGACGCCGACCTGCTCGGCCAGACCGCGATCGCCGTGCGCGCGGCCGGTTCGGCGCTGCGCGAGCGCTTCGGCGAGGTGGTCCGCTACCAGACCCGCGAAGAGCTGATGCGCGCGCTCGCCGCCAACGACGACACGGCCCTCGAGATCCTGCGCCCCCGCCTCACGAGCCTGCGCCCTGACGCCGGCTGGGTGGAGGACGAGCTGGACGGCGGGGCGCTGCCGCCCGGCGAATGGTGGGTCGTGGATCCGGCCGAAGGCAACGTCAACCACCTGCACGCCCTGCCGGAGTGGGCGGTGACCGCCACCCTCGTGCGTGAGAACCAGCCGGTGCTCACCGCGGTCCACCTGCCGTTGACCGGCGAGACCTACACCGCGCTCACCGGCGCGGGCGCCTATCTCGACGGCCGGCCGCTGCGCGTCTCCCAGACCGCGGACCTCGGCCTGAGCATCGTGGCCACCAGCCAGGCCCGGCCGGACGAGGACGAGAAGGTCGTGCGGCGCGTCGGCTCCTCGATCACCGCGATGCTCTTCGACGCGCTCGTCGTCCGTACCGCCGTGCCCGCGACCCTGCACCTGCTGAACGTGGCCGCCGGCCGGGTCGACGCCTTCTGGCAGTTCGCCGGCGCCCGCGCGGACCTGCTGCCCGGCGCGCTGCTCGTCACCGAGGCCGGCGGACAGATCTCCGACGCCGAGGGCCGCCCCTGGACCCCGCAGAGCGAGAGCTTCCTGGTGGCCGCGCCCGGCGTCCACGCCGAGGCCGTCGCCACGCTCTCACGCTGACCGCGCACCACAATCTGCACGCACGGAAGGACCAGATCATCATGACCACGATCGCAGTTCTCGGAAACGGCCGCGTCGGCGGCAACCTGGCCACAGCCCTCACCCGGGCAGGGCATGAGGTGACCGTGGCGGACCGCGCGCCGGGCGCCGCCGCCGACGCTGCCCGGACAGCCCAGATCGTCATCAACGCCACCCCGGGCGCCGGCTCGCTGGACCGGCTCGTCGCCCTGCGCGAGGAACTGCACGACAAGATCCTCGTCGACGTCTCCAACGCCACCGTCGACGGACCGGACGGACTGCCCGCCGACCTGATCTACCCCGGCTCAAGCCTCGCCGAGCAACTCCAGGAAGCGCTCCCCGAAACGCGCGTCGTCAAGACACTCAACACCATGCTCTTCCCGGTGATGACCGCGCCAGCCACGCTCACCCAGGCGCCCGACGCCTTCATCTCCGGCGAGAACCCGCAGGCCAAGCAGACCGTCCGTGAACTGCTCATCGACCTCGGCTGGCGCAAGGAGTGGATCACTGATCTCGGCGGGATCCAGACCGCCCGCGCCACGGAGGCCGCGATACTGTTCGTACCACACGTGATTCGGTCCAGCGGATTCGCGCCCTTCGCGATCTCGATCGCCCGCTGATCCGCACACAGGGCACCGCCCCCGGCGGGCCCACATCCAGAACGGATACGACAGCGCAGCCAGGGCCGGCGATTCAGCGCCGGACGGCGACCCGTGGCCACCCTTCCCGGGGCCGTCGGCCTCGCACAGAGGAATCGGCCCATCTCACGGCGGACGCGCTGGCGGAGCTGGTCGCGAATCTGCCCGCCGATACCCGCGGCGGCCGCCGGCACCGGCCTCACACTCGCCGATCCACATGCGCGTGCGTGTGCATGACGCCGGCGCCGGACGGCATCACACTGCCGCTGAAGTAGTGACTTGGCATCGATGGCCAGGCTGCCTGGCCGTAGCCGCGCAGCGGGCTGAAGTCGACGTCCAGGTGCGGGTCGTACGCCTCGGGCTCAAGGCCGAGTTTGCAGGTGGAGTACTCGCCGAAGCGCCGGATGTGCTCGGTCAGGTAGGGCGAGATGTGGGCCAGGTCCTCGGGGCCGACGACGTGGCCCTCCTCCTGGAGCTGGCGCACGATCTCGGCGATGTCCAGGGCGTCGTGGAAGATCACCGCGTACGAGCGCTGGAGTACCATGGCCGCGGTCATGGGCCCGGGGAAGCCCGTCGGCGGCTCGCTGAAGGCGAGCACGTTGCGGACGATCGCCGACGACCTGGTGACGGTCCTGCACGCCCAGGCGCCGGGCCTGGCGGCGGCCTCCTCGCCGGTCGCCTGGCGGCACGCCGAGACGCACGGCAGGGCCTCGATCGGCCTGCTGCGTTACCACGCGCAGGCCGCCGAGCGGCGTACGCCCGCCGCGCGCTGGTCACTGCTGGGCGGCGTGCGCGACACGCTGATGGCCGAGAACCTGCCGGCGATCCGCGGCGTCGGGCGGCACCGCGGCCCGACCCTGGTGTTCGCGCACAACCTGCACCCTCCAGCGGCGTCCCGTCTCGATGGGCATGGCGACATGGACGTCGAGTTCCTCAGCGTCGGCGCGATCATGGCCGCGGACCCGCACCGACACGATCCCCGAGCAGGGGTACTTCCCGCTCGACGGCGACCTGCCGCGGCGCTGAGACGCGGTGCTCCACGTCGCATGGCGGGACCTACCGGGCGGCGGCGGCCGTCGCCGCCTGGAGGAGCTGGGCCAGGCGGTCGAGGTCACCCTCCAGGTCGACGTCGGGGTCGAGCAGCCACTGGGCCTGGAGGCCGTCGGAGGCGGCGATCAGGATGCGCGCCGCGAACGCGGGATCGACCCGCGGCGCGGGCGCGCCGGGCCGCGTCTCGGCCGAGCGCCGGAACTTGCGTGTGAGGAGGTCGCGCAGCTCGCGGTAACGGCGGGTGAAGAACCGGTGGGCCGCGTGGCCGGGGTCGGGGGCGGCCGCGGTCATCTCCAGGAACAGCCGGACCAGGCCCGGCGTCTTGGCGGTGTGGGCGGTCACCGCGGCGAGGTCGTCGACGGGCCCGTCGGGGTCGAAGGTGGCCCGGTCGGCGGCGTCGCGCTCGGCGAGGATCGCCACGAACAGCTCGTCGCGGGCCGGGAAGTAGTGCAGCAGGCCACGCTCGCTCAGCCCGGCACGTTGCGCGATCGCCCGCAGGGAAGGCCCGGCGCTGTCGCTGTCGGCGTAGGCGGCGAGCGCCTCCTTCAGGATCTGCTGTCGCTTGGCGATCCCCTTGGCGTACGGGCCGCGGCGAGTGGTCTGGGCCATGGACCCGACAGTACTAGCCATCAAAAACACAGTATCACTGGGTTTTGGTGCTAGCGTGTCGGCACGCCCCCCGCGCTAGGAGATCGCCGATGGCCGAGACCCGTACCGTTGCCCGTGCCGAGGTGCCGCTCGGCAGACTCGGGCCGTTCCTGCTGCTCGGCCAGTTCGCCTGGGCGCTGCCGGGCGCGGCGAGCGGCACCCTGCTCGCCGCGTTGCTGGCCACCGCCGCGCCGGAGCACAAGGTGGCGGTCTTCACCGCGTACTCGGTGGCGGGGGCGGTGACCAGCGCGATCGGCACCGTGCTCGGCGGGCTGCTGTCCGACCGCACGCGCAGCCGCCTGGGCCGGCGCTCGCCCTGGCTGCTCGGGTCCGCCCTGCTCTCGGCGGCGGCCCTGGCCGCGGCCGGGCTCACCACCGACCTCGTGCTGATCGGGGTCTGCAACGCGGTGTTCCAGCTCGGCGTCGGCGCCTGGACGGCCGCGCTGTCGGCGCTGATCCCCGACCACGTGCCGGCCGGGGCGGTGGGCCGGGCGTCGTCGTTCGCCGGGTTCGGCTTCCTGCTCGGGCAGACCGCTGGCGGGATCGTGGCCGGCGCGCTGGTGACCTCGCCCGTACGCGGGCTGATCGTCGTACCGTGGATCATGGTGGTGGCCGCGGTCGTGGTCGCGCTCGCCGTGCCCGGCCGGGACAATCGGGACGAGCCGCGGCCCCCGGGCGGCCGGATCGTGCGTGACCTGCTGCCGCCCGCGTCCCGCGACTTCTGGCTCGCCTTCGCCGGGCGGTTCCTGTTCATCCTGGCGATCCTGATGATCACTGTGTTCCAGCTCTACCTGCTCACCGACTACCTGCGGCTGCCCATCGAGGAGGCGGGCAGGGTCGTCGGCCTCGCGACGTTGCTCGTGGGCGCGCTGTCGGCCGTCTCGGTGGTCGTCGCGGGCGTGCTGAGCGACCGGCTGGGACGGCTGAAGCCCGTGGTCGGGGGCGCGCCGGTGCTGCTGGCGGCCGGTCTCGTCCCGCTTCTCGCCGCGCCCAGCCTGGCCACCGGCCTGGTCCTCTTCGCGATCGTGGGGGTGACGCTGGGAGCGTACCTGTCGGTCGATCAGGCGCTGATGGTCGCGGTGCTGCCCGATCGCGAGACCGCCGCCCGCGACCTCGGGGTGCTGAGCATCGGCTCGACCCTGCCCGGCGTCGTCGCGCCCGTCGTGGGCGGCGCGCTCGCCGGGGCGGTCGGCTATCTGGCGGTCTTCGTGGCCGCCCTCGTCCTGGCGGTGGCGGCGGCCGCCGTCGTCCTCGGAATCAGGAGTGTTCGATGACCCGTTTCCCGTCCGGCTTCCTGTGGGGTGTCGCGACCGGCGCGCACCAGACCGAGGGCGGCAACGTCGCCAGCGACTGGTGGCACCGCGAGAACCGGCCCGGCACGGACGTCGCCGAGCGCTGCGGCGACGCCGTGGACAGTTACCACCGCTGGCCGGAGGACCTCGACCTCGCCGCCGGGGCCGGGTTCACCGACTACCGGTTCGGCGTCGAGTGGTCTCGGATCGAGCCCGCCGACGGTCACGTGTCGCCGGCGGCCGTCGCGCACTATCGGCGCGTGGTGGAGGGCGCGGTGGCGCGCGGGCTGCGGCCGATGGCGACGCTGCACCACTTCACGCTGCCGTTGTGGTTCGCCGCCGGCGGCGGCTGGCTGCGCCCCGACGCCTCCGACCGGTTCCTGCGGTACGTCGACGCGCTCGCCCCCGTCCTCGACGCCGGCGTCGCGTACGTGGAGACGATCAACGAGCCCAACATCGTCGCCGTCTTCCCGAAGCTGGCCGCCTCCGGCGGGCTGGCCCGCGGCCTGCCCGTACCGGACGAGGCCACCGCCGAGGCCATGATCGCGGTCCACCGGGCCACGGTCGCCCGGCTGCGCGCGAACCATCCCGGCCTGCGGGTCGGCTGGGGCGTCTCGGTCCAGGACTACCAGGCCGAGCCGGGCGCCGAGGCGGCGCTGGAGGCGTACGCCGAGCCGCGCGACCAGATGTTCCTGCGCGCGAGCGCCGGGGACGACTTCGTCGGCGTGCAGACGTACACCGGCGCACGGGTGCTCGCGGACGGCTCGGTGGCCGGGAACAGGGCGACCGAGCGCACGCAGACCGGCTGGGAGTTCGCCCCGGCCGCGCTGGGCGGTGCGGTGCGCCGGGTGGCCCGCGTGCTGCCCGACGTGCCGATCGTCGTCACGGAGAACGGGGTCGCGACCGCCGACGACGCCCGCAGGATCGTGTACACGACGGGCGCGCTGGAGTCGCTGCGCGCCGCGATGGACGATGGCGCCGACGTCCGCGGCTACTTCCACTGGAGCCTGCTGGACAACTGGGAGTGGGGGCACTGGGGGCCGACGTTCGGCCTGGTCTCCGTGGACCGCGCCACCTTCGCCCGGCTGCCGAAGCCGTCGCTGGCGTGGCTGGGCTCGCTCGCGCCGACGCGGACGCCCGGGGAGGGCGCGTGACACCCCGATGCGCACCGACACGATCTTCCGCATCTTCTCGATGACGAAACCTGTCACAGGCCTGACCATGGGCATCCTCGCCGACCGCGGCCTGTGGCGTCCGGACGACGCCGTCGCCGACCACCTGCCCGAGCTCCGGAACCTCCGCGTCGCCACCGGCTTCGACGACCGCGGCGCGCCGATTCTGGCCGACCCCGTCCACCCGCCCCGCGACTGGAGTGCCCCGCCCGCCGCCGCGATGGGCGGGATGGGGCTGGTCTCGACGATCGGCGACTACGCGCGGTTCGCTCAACTGCTGCTCGACCGGGGCGAATGGCACGGCCGCCGCATCGTCAGCGCCGAGTCCGTGACCGCCCAGATGAGCAACCAGCTGCCCGAACCCCTGCTGGAACACGGCTTCCACGTCGGCCACATGGACCTGCGGCCGGGCTTCGGCTACGGCTACAACGGCGCGGTGTTCCACGACCCGGCGCTCGCCGGCTCCCCGGTCGGGCGCGGCACGTACCAGTGGGACGGCGCGGCCGGCACCTGGTTCTGGGCCGATCCGGAACACGACCTTCTCTACATCGGCATGATCCAGCTCCTGTCCTACGCGGCGCCGCCGCTGCAGAAGATCACCCAGGCCCTCCTCGCCGACGCCATCCTCGACCCCGGGACGCCCTCATGACCGCCTCCTTCCCGCTCGGCCCGTTCGAGCCGCACCCCGCCAACCCGGTCCTGCGCCCGCGCGGCGACGGCTGGGAGTCGGCGAACGTCTACAACCCGGCCGCGATCGTCGCCGGCGACCGGGTCGCGCTGCTCTACCGCGCGCACGCCGCCGACCGCGTCTCCCGGATCGGGCTCGCCTGGAGCGAGGACGGCGTCCGGTTCGACCGCGAGAACGACCCGGTACTCGTGCCCGAGCACGACTACGAGCGGGCCGGCTGCGAGGACCCGCGCGTCGCGCTGGTGGGAGGCACGTACTACCTGACGTACACCGGGTTCGACGGGACGCGCGCGCAGCTGTGCCTGGCCACCTCGCCCGACCTGCGTTCCTGGACCAAGCACGGACCGCTCTTCCCCGGCTTCAACACCTGGAAGACCCTGCCGTACGGCCCTGACCAGCCGTGGAGCAAGGCCGGCGTGATCCACGACGAGCCGATCGGCGGCCGGTACTGGATGTGGTTCGGCGAGGGCACCGTCCACGCGGCCACCTCCACCGACCTGCTGCGCTGGACCCCGGTCGCGGACGACGAGCACCCCATGCACGCCCCCACCCCCGGCCAATGGGACGCCACCCTCGTCGAGATCGGCGCTCCCCCGGTGCCCACTCCCGACGGCCTGCTGGTCTTCCTGACCAACGGCGCGACCGCCTCGTCGCCGAAGGACGTCGACTACCGATGCGGCCAGATCGCCGTCTCCCTCGCCGACCCGGCGACCGTCGTGGCCCGCACCCCGGAACCGTGGCTGCGGCCGACGACCTACGAGGACACCCACGGCCTCGTCGCGAACGTCACCTTCGTCGAGGGCCTGGTGCACTTCGAGGGGCGATGGCTCGCCTACTACGGCCAGAGCGACACCACTGTCGCCGTCGCCGTCTGCGACCCTCGTACCGCCCCGGCGAAAGGCCCACGGTGAACCACCTGCCCCCACCGACCCCGTGACTCCGCTTCCGCGAGCCGACCGCGGGCGACCTCGACGACATGGCGGCCCTCCTGGGCAGCCCGGAGGTCATGCGTGCCGCCCCCTCGACCCGGGTCAGCGAGTGCGGGACGACCACTCCTGAGGGCCGTACAGCGCGCGGCGGGCGTTCGTGGTGAAGGCCCAATAGCGCTCTGCGCCTGCCGCAAATTCCATCCATGCAGTTCAGGCGGCGTGTGAGTATTCGGGGAGGACGCCGCCGAGCCGATCTCGTCGGCGTACGTTGAGGTCGAGGATTCTTATGCGGGCCAGCCTGTGGTGGCGGCCCGCGGGTCGGCCCAGCCGATTGTGTGGGAGAGCGGATGGGCGGAGCGGGCGGCGCCGCCGTGGCCGAACAGGCCGGCCAGGTGTGCGGGCGCGTGATCACGGCTCGTACGGCGGAAGCCCCAGACGCGCGCGGATCTCGCGCTGCACCGAGACTTTCTCGGGCCTGGCGTCGACGGTGACGACGTACTCCTTGCGGCGGAACAGGTCCAGGACTGGGTTCGTCTTGTCGTGGTAGTCGCGCAGCCGGCTGGCGAGCGCCTGGGGTGTGTCGTCCTCCCGGGGAACGAGCTCGCCGCCGCACACGTCGCACCGATCGCTCTCCTTGGGGCGATGGGCGATGAGGTTGTAGTCCATGCCGCAGCGGGCACACAGGCGGCGGGCCAGGACGCGCCGCCGTACCTCCTCCTCGGGCAGCTCGAGGTGCACGACGCCGTCGATGTCGTAGCTCTCCAGGAAGAACTCGGCCTGGCGGCGGTTGCGCGGGAAACCGTCGATGATGAACCCGTAGTTCCAGTCGTGCTGTTCCAGCCGGTCACGCACGACCTTCTCCACCAGGTCGTCGCCGACGAGCTCCCCGGCGGCCATCACGCGCCGGGTCTGAGCCCCGAGCTTGGTGTGGCTTTGTACGTGCCATCGGAAGATGTCGCCGACGCTGATGTGTGCCAGATCGAGGTCGCGGGCGAGCAGAGTGCTCTGGGTTCCCTTGCCGCTGCCCTGGACGCCCATGATGACGTACTTGCGCATGTTGCACTCTGACACATGGCCGGGCACTGACCGAAGGGGCGACCCTGCCTGCCGCCACTTGGCGACCGGGCACCACCCGCTGCCGTGCGCCGGGGCGCGGCCGCAGCGGGGCTACAGCCGCGACATCGCCCCGTGCGCAGAGCCCCCCACGCACCGCGTCATCGACCCCACCGGAGAGGTGTGCGACGGGCAGGA
This sequence comes from Nonomuraea sp. bgisy101, assembly GCF_057708945.1. NCBI lineage: Bacteria > Bacillati > Actinomycetota > Actinomycetes > Streptosporangiales > Streptosporangiaceae > Nonomuraea > Nonomuraea sp. bgisy101. The sequence goes on along the minus strand of NZ_JBYITD010000014.1, from coordinate 155,549 downwards.
GACCGACTGCGCCTGCTACCTGCACGACCCCGAGCACCGCACCGATCCCATTGCGCCGGGGGCGTGCCTACCGCGATCTGGACCGCGTGCCATCGGCGATGACGGCGCGGACGGCATCGATGACGAGGCCGGGCTGGGCGTGCTGCACGTAGTGCTCGCTGGTCGCGGCGATCAGGAACTTGCCGCGACTGGACAGCGCGGCAAGGCGCCTGGCTTGCTCAACGGCGACCGCGGGCTGGTACGCGGGGATGATGACCACCACCGGCAGGTTGCCCCACGCTCCCGGCCGGACCGTCCCTCGGACCTGGGCGGCACTGTCCAAGGCAGCCCAAGCCTCGGCCCGTGCGGCCTCCATGCTCCTGGAACCGTAGACGACAAGTGCCTGGGCGCGAGCCGCGGTGGTGGCATCGGAGGGCACCAGGGCATCGCTGAACAGTCGCAGCAGCCCCACCCGTGCCAGGAGCCCATTGACGGTGAACTGCGCGGCGAGCAGTGGTCGGGACATATGCAGGGCTTGGACGGCGTTCTCATCGGTGACGTCGATCAGCACGAGACCGGCGGTCAGATCCGGCTGGCGATCGGCGAAGACCCGTACAATACTGCCCCCGTAGGAGTGCCCGGCCAGGACATACGGCCCAGCTTCTCCGGCTGCGGTGAGGAGGGCGTGCAATTCCCCGGCCGCCTGCGCCGCCGTACGCGGCGGCGGGCCGTCCTGGCTCCAGGCGTATCCCGCCCGGTCATAGGCACATACACGGTGGCCGCCGGAAAGCTCGCGCTGGATCACCTCCCAACTCGCGCTGGACTCGGCCAGTCCCGCCTCCAGCACGACTGTGGGACTGCCGGTTCCAGAGCAGTTCAGGTGGAGCTGCTGGGCGCCCACGCGCACCAACCTCCCAGGCGCGGGGAAGCGTTCCCCGTCGTGCTGCCCGGCGACTGACTCATAGCCGAATCCCGCACCAGCCATCAACGCGACCAGGGCAGTACACCAGCCGGTGATCCTGCGCAGCACCCGCCACCACCGTCGCCCTCGATCGGGCTTCGCCCGGCCGCCGTGGGTTTCCTCGACCATCACGTCATGAATGTAGGTACGCGATCGCAATGAATCCTCATCCAGGCGATCGAACTCGGTCTGGGATCAGGATCCCAAGAGCCGTTGGCTGACGTACTCCACGAGGAGGAGGACGTGCGCGGCGCGAGCCGTCGGCCGAGGTGATCCGGTTGAGAACGCACACGCCCAGCCGCCACATCTCCAGAGGCGGGGTCGGGCCAGGCGAAAGAGCACGGACGATCATCATGCCGCACTCCGAGCGGCTGGGATCACGCGCGTCAGGCGATCTCCAGCAAGGCCATGACCTGGCTGAATGACATTTTCGGCAGGTGCACAGCCGAGGAGACCGGCTGGCCGCACATCGGCGAGTGCCGAGCGTGTAACGAACGCGGCATCGTCTACGAGGTGCCGCCGCTGGCCGCCGACGTACGGGAGATGACCGCAGCGTTCGCCCGGTGGCTGCGCGAGGCGATCAGACACCACGCTTCCCGCCCAGGGAACCCGGCGTTCGTCGGCCACCGGACGGAGGCCGACGTCGCCCTTATGGCCTGGCACGCACGCACGCACGCACGCACGCAACGAGCTCATCACCATGAGCGGGCACCGCACCGATCGAGAACGGATACTCGACATGGAAATGATCAAACAGTCGGCTGTAACGGATAACGTCGGTGACGTCTTCCCAGTGCGGCCCCGCCAGCCTGCTCAGTCGCGTCTGAACGGCAGCATGGCCGTCAGCCAGTTGGTCAGCTCGGTGGGATTCCTGGTCTGGGTGTAGATGCATCCGGGCCCGGTGAACTCGAAGACCAGCCCCTCGCCCGACTTGAGCGACTGGATCGTCTTGCCCTCGACGGCGCGGCGCAGATCGCTCCGCACCGTCTCCTCATAGGCCACGACGTGCCCGGAGTCAACGATCACCGACTCTCCAGGGGCCAGTTCGACGGCCTGAAGCCCTCCGTAGCAGCCGAGGATCACCTGCCCCGAGCCCTCGGCGCGGATCAGGAAGCCGCCCTCGCCGCCGATCAGGTTGGACATGCCACCCCACTTGGTCTTGATCTCGACCTGGTCGGCCGAGGCGAGCCAGGACCCTCGGGTCAGCATGAGGGCGACGTCGGACCGGACGGGGACGGCCATGGTGTCGCCGGGTAGGTGGTGGGCCACATCGACCCAGCCGCCGCCGGGCGGCGCGATGTAGCGGGTGACGAACAGCGACTCGCCGCCGAAGGCGGAGCGTGCCAGGCCGCGCAGGAGGCCGCCTTCGACTTTGGCTTCGAGCTCGACGCCCTTGCTCGTCATGAGCATGGCGCCGGATTCGACGCGAATGGTCTCACCGCCGGCGAGATGGCAGCGGGCGACGGCGAATGATCCAGGGAATCTGATGTCGATCTGCATGCCGTAAATCTGGTGTGGCCGCCTAATGAGCGCGTTGACGATCTGTATACAAGACATAAATCGGCTTTGGAGTTGACCCGGTTTGGTGGACACCTGATCTCTAGGGAACCCTGGTTCCCGGAAGAAGGAGTCTGCTGTGCCGAACAACTATCCGCCGGAGTTTCGCCGGCAGATGGTGGAGCTGGTGCGCGCGGGACGGTCGCCGGAGGAACTGGCCAAGGAGTTCCAGCCGTCGCAAGGCCGCGGCTTTCTTCGCGCGGGAGACGGATCTGCCGAGATGAAGTTCCGGCTGATCCATGCGGAGAGGACCACCACGAGGTCTCCCTGCCGGCCCGGGTGCTGGGTGTGTCGCGCCAGGGCTACTACGCCTGGGCGGCTCGTCGACGGGCCGGGTATGTCGCCGTGGAAGGGACGCAACAAGCCGCGACGGCAGGACCGCCGCCGGGCCAAGTCGTGGAGTCCGGAGCAGATCTCTCACCGGCTCCAGGCGGACTTCCCCGATGATGAGTCGATGCGGATCTCTCACGAGGCGATCTACCAGGCGCTCTACGTCCAGGGGCGCGGAGCGCTCAAGCGTGAGCTGGTCGCCTGCCTGCGGACCGGGCGAGCCCTGCGGGTCCCACGGCCCCTTGATCATGCCGGATATGTTCCGGATCTTGCACAAGGCTGCATGCCATGCTGGTCAACATGGATAGCGGTGCCGTACACAGGATTCTGGCAGTCAAACCGCAGGGGCCGTGGCTGATCCTTGCCGACGGGTTTTGGGCAGTCGAGTCGGGTCAGGCACGGGTGGATCCTCCCTTCGCCGAATCGAGGCTATGGCTCCTACCTCTGTTGGAAAGGTCGCGGCATGAAGTGGAGACTCAAGCTAGACAGATGCTTGGTCCGGATGATCCAGACATTGCTGTGGCGTTAAGGGCAGTCGTTGAGTGCGGGCTTATAGGGCGGTCTGAATACTGGGTCTCAAAGACGCTGGCATGGATGACTGCCGATGAAGTTCGGATTTTCGCCGAACCGCTCAGGGGCATTGCTCTCGGGCAGGGGTCTCAGGCCACGCAACACGCTGCCAAACGGCTGTTGAAACAGAACGGCTGTTGGCCGACTGACCCCCGCCGACCCTCGTAGCTGCTTCGACACCCTGTCTGACCATCCCGTCTACCGTCGGCTCGCCCGCAGGGGCAGCAGGCCAGGGTCGTGGATACCAGATGGAGCGCCCCATCGACGAACGATCTGGTACCCACGGCCCTGGGTCGATGGCGGGCGGGATGATCAGGACGACCCCAGCCCTCTACGGATCTCACTGACGGGCACGTAGTTGTCGATCATCCCGGAGCCTGAGCCTCCGCGAGAGGCAGAAGGGCAGCCCGGCTCCCGCGTAGCGCGGCTGTGATTCTTTTGGCCTCAACGGGCAGCGCTTGTAGGTGAGTTCTGGCAGCGGTTGAAGATCAACACGGGGTGAAATGTTGGTGAGAAATGACAGCGCCCACTCCGCCGTGATCAAGCGGAAGCGGGCGCTGGATGCTCCGGTCATCTGGGCGCGCTGAATCGGCTGAAAGTACGGTCGGGAGACCGCGAGCCCCGACTTGTGGTCGATGTCCGCACCGGGCCGCATCCGAAGAATGGGGCGCCATGCCCTTAAAAGATCACGCTTCGGGACTGAACGACGGAGATATGGCCGGCGCTCCCGGTGTCCCCTGCACCCGCGCCGAGGTGGGCGGCAGGAGAGGATCCGCGATGACCTCACCCGGCCGATCGCGTATCGCCGCGCTCGACGTCCTGCGCGGGTTCGCGCTGTGCGAGATCCTGTTCGCCAACATCCAGCTCATGGCCACCGGCAGCTCCGCCGTCGTGGCGCAGCCCATGGGCGACTGGGACCCCTGGCTCGGAATGCCGATCTTCTCCCTGCTGTTCGGCATCGGGTTCGCGCTGCTGCTGGACTCCGCCGCGAGCCGCGTCCCCCGCCCACGCCTGGCCCTGCTGCGCCGGCTTGGGGCGCTGCTCGCGATCGGCCTCGTGCACATGCTGCTATGGCCGGGCGAGATCCTGACCAACTACGCCGTCGTCGGCATACTGGTGCTGCTGCCCTCGACCTGGCTGCCCCGGTGGGCCATGGCCGGCCTCGCCGCCGCGTTCATCCCGGCGGCGCTGATCTTCAGCGGGGGCGGGCCCCTGCTGATCGCAGGGCTGTTCCTGCTGGGCTCAGCACTGGTCCGCTACGGAGTGATCAAGCAGATCGAGCGGTCCACCCGAGGGCCGCTCCTGCTGGGCCTGGTCTTCGCGGCGGGACTGGCCTCCGCCCTGTGGGTGCAGGCCAGCATGCGGGCCGTAGGGGCCACGACGTACCTGCCTTCCACGTCCAGTCTTGCTGATCTACTGCTCGTCGGTGTGTACGTGTGCGGCATGCTGGTCCTGCTCAGAACGCCGCTGCGACCGGCGCTGCAGTTCGTCTTCGCGCCACTGGGCCGGATGGCACTGACCAATTATCTGACCGCCACACTCCTCGTTCTGGCGGCCGGTCACATCCTCGGCCTGCCGATCGGCCAGTCCTTGACGGCGGCGTACTGGACCGCGGGAGCCATCCTGGCGGTCCAGTGGCTGTCGTCCACCCTCTGGCTGCGCCGCTACCGCCAGGGCCCCATCGAGTGGCTCTGGCGCTGGGCCACCTGGGCCCACCGCTCATCCCTGCGTATCCCTACGAGCTGAGCCCATTCCCATTACAACCGGAGGCGCACGCCGACGCCTCGTCGACCACTACCCGCGACACCGACTCGTCGGCGGCGACCACCTGCTCAGGCCCCCGGTCGCACCGAGTCAGTGCACCTGACATGACTGACTACCTACAGTCACCCACGATGAGTCCTCAGCGGGTCTGTTCCGTACGGGCACGGGTCGTCCCTTCGCCGGTCGGCCGTGTCCAAGGTCTGGCAAGAGGCGCGGACCTACGCCTTCACTCCCATCAGGTCGTCGCACCTCTGGCGGGCAGGCCGTACGACCTGCGGCACGCGGCCGTCTCCCTCTGGCTCAACGCGGGGGTGCACGCACCGGAAGCCGCAGAACGAGCCGGGCACGGCGTGGACGTCCTGTTGCGCGTCTACGCCAAGTGCATCGACGGACAGCGTGAGATCGCAAACCAACGCATCCTCGATGCGCTCGCCGCATGACAACACTCGACAGATGGACCCCGGGCACTCCCCCGGGGTCCTTCGTCATGCATCCGGAATCCGCCGCGACTGGCCCAGGACGCGCATCCCGAGCTGCGGGAACATGCCGCGATCCATTCCGCGTATGTTCCGCGAGCGATGGCATACGGCTGCTTGTGGCGGCCTTCGGCTGCATGTGTGATGTACACCGTACGAGGCAGAAACCCCAGCTCAGCGGCTGGATTCCTGGTCAATCTGAGTAGGGCGGGTGGGACTTGAACCCACGACCCACGGATTATGAGTCCGATGCTCTGACCGGCTGAGCTACCGCCCCCTGCGAAAGTGCAGTCTCCCACAAAAACTCGCGCTTGCCAGCATAGATCGCATCCCCTGTGCTCCAGGCTCAACCCACCGCAGAACCGAGGCGCCGAGGGTGGGGAATGGATGCCGGGCGCTCGTGGTTACATCCGTCGTGGCCGGTGTGCCCAGTGTCCCCGGGCCTCACCTATCGCCTTCACGGAATACCGTTCGGCTGGAGCCGTGTTGTGCCTTTCGCCGAGAGGCGACCTGCACACCGGTTCGCACACGTGGGGAAGCGCCCGCCCGATCTCAGGATCAGGCGGGCGTTTCCTCGTCTGCGGGCCTCCACAGCTCGAACGGCCCCACTCTGTCGAGGTCCTGCCGCGCCCTGCGGTAGGCCTCGCATCTGGCTTCGAGTTCCCGCTCCTCCTCTGTCATGGCAGGCATCCTGGCCGACGTGTGTGGAGCGGGAGCTCAACTTGGCAGAACCTCGACCGTTCCCCTCTCGCCGTCGACGCGGAGGCGGTCGCCGTCCTTGATCCGCATGGTGGCGTTGCCCGTACCGACGACGGCGGGAATGCCGAGCTCGCGCGCGACGATCGAGGCGTGCGAGAGCGGGGCGCCCATGTCGGTGACGACGGCGGCGGCGCGGGGGAACATCGGTGTCCAGCCGATGTTGGTGAGGGTGGTGACGAGGATCTCGCCCTGCTTGAGCCGTTCGCCCTCTTCGGGCCCCGCGATGACTCTCGCGACGCCTTCGACGATGCCTGGTGCCCCGGGGAAGCCCGTGATCGCGTCGGCGACGTTGACGGTGGTGCCGCGCGCGTCGTAGAGGTCGGCGCGGCGGTCGGGCGAGGCGGCCCAGCGGACGGGGTCGAAGAATCCCACGATCAGCGTCGGGTACGGCGGAAGCGCCGCGTAACGTTCGTAGGTGGCCCGCCGTACTGCGACCCTGGTGGGCTCGGTGCCGCGCAGCACGGAGAGGATCTCCTCGATGGGCAGGAAGAACAGGTCGTCGCCGTGCCCGGTCAGCTCGCCCGCTTTGAGGACGAAGGCGCGTAGCGCCCAGAACGCGCGGATCACCTCGGAGCGGGTGGTCTCGCGGTCGCGGACGACGGCGTTCCAGCGGGCGACCCTGGCCCGCATCGCGCTCTCCTTGCCGGGGTAGCGCCGGGCGAACCTGGCCCATGCCGCGTCGCGGGCGGCGGCCTGCTTGGCGAGCAGCGCACCGGTGTCGGCCTGCGCGTCCGTCATCTCGGCGAGCTGGGCGTCGATCCACGCGGGGTCCTCGGCGGGCCTGGGGCGGGAGACCTCGAACTCGTGCGGTCCGCGGTGGCCGTAGGCGAGCGCGAACTCCTCCCGCGTGATCTCGCCCCTGGCCAGCCGGTCGAGCCCCATGATGGGGCCGAGGCTGGCCAGCTCGCCGGAGCCGTCCGCGTTGACGCCGGTCAGCATGGCCTCGGCGTCGACCTCGCCCATCATCCTGCGCAGCTTGTCGCGGGTCCAGACCAGCGTGGCGCCGCCCTGCCGTCCCGCCGCCTCGAGCGCCCTGCAGGCGGTGACCAAGTACGGCAGCAGCTCGCGCTCCCACAGGTCGGCCAGCTCGACGCCGCTCCCCGTCGCCGCGATCGTGGCGCGCAGTTCCTCGTTGCGCTGCCGCGCGGTGGCCAGGAACGCGGGCATGGTGGCGAGGCTGTCCTTGACCCGCTTCCTGATGCGGAAGGCCATGGGCAGGGCCAGCTTGACGATCTTCCATCGTGAGGTCTTCACCGGGGGGACGTCCAGGCCAGGAGGGACCTTGCCGAAGACCTGCTCCACGGCGCTCAACCTGGATCCCATGCCGAGCGCCTCGGCGACGGAGACGGTGATGCTGAGGTTCATGTAGAAGCGGCCGCCGATGTTGCCGACGAGGTCGAGGCCGGGAAGCGTGGAGGCGGACATCGCCTCGTGGATGAAGATCCGCACGAACGACCAGGTGGCGGGGGTCATCACGTCGGGGATGGCCTCGCCGAGGTTGCCCGCGGTCCACAGGTAGTCGCCCTTGCGGCTGTCGTTCCACTCCTCGACCTCCTGCTGGAGGCCGGTGACGGGGCGGGCCTGCAGGATGAACGGCTCGCCGTCGCGCATCGCCCACTCCACGTCCATGGGCGTGCCGTAGAGGCGTTCGATGGCGGCGCCGAGTCCGGCCAGCCGGATGGCCTGCGGGCGGTCGAGGACCGGGAGGCGGCGCCTTTCCTCGGGCACGGGCTCCTCTCGGGTGCCGGATTCGGTGCGCACGGTCATGACCGTCTTGTCGGCGACGCGTTCCTCGGTGACCACGCCTCCCTTGACCACGAGGGTGTCGGGTGTCACCTGGCCGCCGACGACGGCCTCGCCGAGGCCCCACGCGGCGTTGACGACGATCTCGTCGCGGACGCCGTTGACGGGGTTGGCGGTGAACATGACGCCCGCCGCGTCGGCCGCGACCAGTTCCTGCACGACGACGGCGAGCGCGACCTCGTCATGGGGGACGTCGTTGCGGGTGCGGTAGGCGATGGCCCGCTCGGTCCAGAGCGAGGCCCAGCAGCGCCGGACCGCGTCGAGGACGGTGTCGCCGCGCACGTTGAGGTAGGTGTCCTGCTGGCCGGCGAAGGACATGTCGGGCAGGTCCTCCGCGGTCGCCGAGGAGCGCACGGCGACGGGCACGTCGTCGCCGAGGGCGGTGTAGGCCTGGAGGACGGCTTTCGCGGTCGCGTCCGGCATCTCGTGCTCGGCGAACAGGCCGGCGATCGCGTCCGGCCGGTCGAGCGAGGCGAGGATCCGGTCCTGGAAGGGGGCCACGAACTCGCGGTAGGCCTCGGTGGTGACGTGGAATCCGGCGGGCACCGGCAGCCCCGCCCTGGCCAGGCGGGCGAGGGAGGCGCCCTTGCCGCCCGCGACCTCGAGCGTGGCGGCGGCGTCGTCGAGAGGAAGAATCCTCACGTCGCATACTCCTTAGTGCCGAGCGATGCGCGCAGTCTGTTCTGCGCGACCGCCACGGCGGCGTCGAGATACTCCTGTGTCGCCTTGGCGACGACCGCGGCGTCCGCCGCCCCGCCCGGCTCCCCCACGCGCCGACCGGCGTCCGCCGCCCCGCCCGGCTTCCCCGCGTGCCGCCCGGCATGCGCCGCCCCGTCCGCTTCCAGCGCGCGCCGGCATGTGTCGGCGAGCAGCTCGGCCAGCCGCTCGTCCGGCACCTGCATCGAGTCGGGCAGGTAGCGCCGCACCGTCAGGAACCCGTAGAGCGTGGAGGTGAAGACCGTCAGGTGCTCGGAGATCGTCAGGTCGGCACGCAGCGCGCCGTGCTCGCGCAGCGTGCCGATGTACGTCTCGAACAGCTCACCCATCGGCAGCGTGGCGCTGCTCTCGCGCTTGTGGCGGGTGAGCTTGCCGAGCACCGCGGAGTCTCCGAGGAGGCTGGCCCTCATCAGCGGCCTGCGCAGCAGTCCGGCGGCCAGGCCGTGGAGGAGGTCGTACAGGGTCGAGGGGGCGCCGCGCCGTACATCCTCGAGCAGGTGGACCCGCTCCCGGCGCAGCAGGGCGGCGAACAGCGCGTCGCGCGTGTTCCAGTGCAGGTAGATGGTGCCCTTGGCGACGCCGGCCGCTCTCGCGATGTCGTCGATCGTGGTCTTGTCGTAGCCGAAACGCTGGATCAGCTCGGACGTGGCGTCGAGGATGCGGTGCGCCCGCTCCTGTTGCCGCGCCGGATTCGCCAGTGGACGAGCCATCCCCACCTCCATTGTTTGACCAAATATACTCATTTGGTCATTCAATGGCCAGGCTCTCGTGATCTCGGGGTAGCGTGGACCGCATGGCGAAGGCGTTCTGGATCGACCAGGAGCTCGACAGGGACAGGGACGGCCGCTACGGCGCGCACGTCCGCAAGAACGTCGACGAGTTCGCCGAGACGTGGGGGGACATCGCCCCCGTGACCTTCGCCTGCGCCGCCTGGCGGATGGCGGTCCCGCCCGCCATCTCACCGGGACACGTCAGGTGGGACAGGCGCGTCCTCGACGCGACCTGCGTGCGCAACACCTGGGACGGCACGCTCCTCGCCGAGGTCCGCATCGTCTCGCCGCTGCCCGAGCAGCTCACCACCTCAAGGGAGTGGTGGCGGGACCGCGGCTGGCGCGGCTGGCAGGAGGTCTTCGGCCAGTACGTCGAGCCCACCCAGCAGGACCTCTCGCGCGGCCCGTTCGTGCGGGCCTCCCTGCTGGTGCAGGCGCCGATCCCGCTGGAGGAGCTGCCCGCGGCCCCGCAGGGCCCGCACGACGGGGTCGAGGAGGCGGCACATCGGGCGCTGGCGGTGCTGGTCAAGGAGCTCAACGCGCTGCTCGTCCCCGTCCTCGACCGTTTCTAGACGCCCTTCACCCCGTCGACCAGCTCGCGCACGACGTCGAGGTGGCCGTTGTGCCGCGACGTCTCCTCGATCAGATGCCCGATCACCCACCGCAGCGTGAACGCGTTGCCCTCGCGACCCTTGCGCGCCGACAGGGCGTCGAGGTCCACGGCGGCGAGCTTGTCGTCGATCTCCGCGCAGGCCCTGGTGTATTCGGCGACCACGTCGGCGAGCGTCCACGCGGGGTCGGGCGTGAAGTCCATGTCGGGGTCCTCCTCCGACCACGGCGCCCGTGCCTCCTCGCCGAGGAACACCACCTCGAACCACCAGTGCTCCACCCAGCGCAGGTGACTGACCAGCCCCGCGACCGTCATCAGCGGCGAGCCGGACAGCGGCGCCTTCCTGGCGTCCTCATCGCGCATGCCCTCGCACTTGGCCACCGCCGTCGCGCGCGCGTAGGTGAGAAAGGTCTGCAGGGTGGCTCGCTCGTCCCAGCTCGGCGGAACGTCCGTTCTCGTCATGTCCCAAGCTTCCCACCTGTGAATTCGGGTAGCTCCCGAGCCATGAGAACTGCTGTCGTCCTGCTCGGGCTGCTGCTGGCCGCCGGGTGCGCGGTGGACACCGGCCCTCCAGCCCGTACGGCGGAGCGGTTCGCGGCCGCGGCGGCCGCGCGGCACGGCGAGGTCGCCTGCGCGCTGCTGGCCCGCAGGACCGCGGAGAAGCTACCCCGCGAAGGTCAGACCTGTGCCCAGGCGCTCGTCGAGGCGGGCCTGCACGGCGGCACGATCGAGTCGGTCGCCGTGTGGGGCGACGAGGCACAGGTGCGCATGGACGGTGACACGATCTTCCTGCACCACTTCGACGGCGGCTGGCGGGTCAGGGCGGCCGGATGCGCGCCGCAGGGCGACGACCTGCCGTACGAGTGCGAGGTGGAGGACTGATGCGCGCGGTGTTCGTCACCACCATGCTCATCATCGTCGTGGGGTTGACCTGGTTCTTCGCGATGGGGCTGATGCACCGATGAAGCGCTTCCTCAGGGAGAACTCGCTGTCGCTGTTCTTCCTGCTGATCTTCGCCCTGGCCCTGGTCGGCCAGGCGTTCGCGGGGCGGGCCCAGTTCAACGACCGCCAACTCGTGGACGGCGGGCAGCCGGTGTCGGTGGTGGAGTACGTCGCGACGTCGGACTTCGCGGTCGACGTGGCGGAGAACTGGCAGTCGGAGTACCTGCAGTTCCTGCTGTTCGTCCTGGCGACGGTGTGGCTGGTGCAGCGGGGTTCGCCGGAGTCGAAGAAGATCGGCGAGGAGGGCGGCAGGTCCGACAAGGAGCAGTTCGTCGGGCCGCACGCGCGTGAGGGGTCGCCGAGCTGGGCCGCGGCCGGCGGCTGGCGAAGGGCGGTGTTCAGCAGCTCGCTCAGCTGGGTCATGGGCACGGTGTTCGCGCTGTCGTGGCTGGCCCAGTCGGTGGCCGGGGTCGCGGCGAACAACGCCGAGCGGCTCGCGGAGCTGCGCGACCCGCAGAGCTGGGGCTCCTATGTCGTGGGCGCCGAATTCTGGAGCAGGACGCTGCAGAACTGGCAGTCGGAGTTCCTCGCGGTGGCCTCCATGGTGGTGCTCTCGATCTACCTGCGTCAGCGCGGGTCGCCCGAGTCCAAGCCGGTCGGGGTGCCCCACGACACGACGGGGGTCGAGAGCTGACCCGTGATGACGGCGACGACACTGGTGCCGGGAGCGAAGGCGCCGCGCCCGGCCAGGTCGAGGATCCCGTAGATCATCTTGGCGACGTAGACCTGCTCGAAGGCGGCGTCGAGCAAGGGTGAGGTCTTGGCGTAGCCGCCGAAGTGGTAGTCGAGACTGATGGCCCAGTTGCCGCTCTCCGCGCCGTAGGCCTCACGCTGCAGCCTGGCCACCTCGTCGTTGAGGAAGCCCGCCCCCTTCAGCACGGCGAAGCCGAGCGCCCTTTTGCCGTCGGGCAGCCCCGCCGCGATGCCGGCCAGGGTGCCGCCGGTGCCGACGGGGCAGCAGATCACGTCGTAGTCGAGGTCGATCTCGCCGGGCAGTTCGGCGCAGCCCCGCACCGCCGCCGCGTTGCTGCCCCCCTCGGGCAGGATGGCGACGTCCCCGAACGTCTCGCGCAACCCGTCGAGGACCTGCGGGGTGTGTTTGAGCCGGTAGGCCGCCCTGTCGAGGTAGGTCAGGCGCATACCGCACGCCCTGGCGTACGCCAGGGAGGGGTTGAGCGGCAGGTGCTCCTCGCCGCGCACCACGCCGATCGTCTCGAAGCCGTGCTCCATGCCGGCCCTGGCCAGCGCACGCAGGTGTCCGGAGTAGGCGCCGCCGAAGCTGAGCACGCGCGGGTGTCCCAGGTTGTACCTGAGCTTGCGGGCCTTGTTGTCGTCGTGTTTGAGGAAGAGCCTGACCGTCCCGAGCCGGGGATCCCTCATCTCCTCCATCGCGCTAGTCTACGGTCGAACCGTTGTTGAGGAGTGTTGGATTATGCGCGTTGTTGAAGCTTTCCGTGGTGCATATGCCGCCGAGCCGGCGACCGTGTGGCGCGCGCCTGGGCGCGTCAACCTCATCGGCGAGCACACCGACTACAACGACGGCTTCGTGCTGCCCTTCGCCGTGCCGTGGGGCGTCACCGCCGCCCTCAGCCCGCGCACGGACGGCACGATCAGGCTCATGTCACTGCAGTCCCCCGGCGATCCCGCGGTCATCAGCTCGTGGGACGGCGCCAAGGGCTGGACCCGCTACGTCGTCGGCGTCCTGGCCATGCTCGGCTCCCGCACCCAGGGCGCCGACATCGTCATCGACGGCGACCTGCCCGCGGGCGCGGGCCTCAGCTCCAGCGCGGCGCTCGAGGTCGTCATCGGCTCCGCGCTCAACGCGGTGTACGGCCTGGGCCTGACCCCCATGGAGATCGCCCTCCTCGGACAGAAGGCCGAGAACGACTTCGTCGGCATGCCCTGCGGCATCATGGACCAGGCGGCGTCGGCGCTCTGCGAAGACGGTAAGGCCCTCTTCCTCGACTGCCGTTCGCTCGGCTTCCGCAACATCCCGCTCGACCTGGCCGCGCACGGGATGCGGATCCTCATCATCGACACCGGCGTCCACCACGAGTTGGCCGACGGCCAGTACGCCAAGCGCCGCGCCGACTGCGAGTCCGCCGCCCGCAGGCTCGGCGTCGCCGCGCTGCGCGACGTGACGGACCTGGCGGGGGCGCTGTCCGTCCTGCGGGGCGACGAACGCAAGCGGGTGCAGCACGTCGTCACCGAGAACCACCGCGTCGAGGCGGTCATCGGGCTGCTGAGGGCGGGCGCGGTCGCCGAGATCGGGGCGCTGCTGAACGCCTCGCACCTGTCGCTGCGGGACGAGTACGAGGTGTCCTCGCCCGAGCTGGACGTCGCGGTGGAGGCCGCCGTCCGGGGCGGCGCGCGTGGGGCGCGGATGACCGGTGGCGGGTTCGGCGGGTCGGCCATCGCGCTGGTGGCGGAGGAGCGGGTGCCGGCCGTACGGGAGTCGGTGCAGGCGGCCTACGCGGAGCGCGGCTGGAAGGAGCCCCGCTTCCTGCCCGCCACCCCCGCCAGGGGCGCCCACGAGGTCGCTCTCTGACCCGTTTCCCTGCACCGGGTGACGCTCCGGAGTGCCGCGATCACGCAATTTTCCGGTTTAGGGGACAAATCGTGTTGAGCGAGGTGAAGATGTGGTCTGCTGCGGACCACACGAGGGCGACGTGGTGAGGGCGACGCCAACAGGACCGTGCCTCCGACCCGGAATCGGTCGCGCGATCCGCCAACCCGGAATGCGCTGGTTGCTGCGTGCTTACGTGGATGAGATCTCTGCGCCCCTTCGATGTCCACACCGTCACCGAGAGAACCGTCGACTTCCGTGAGGCGGAGCGCTTCATCCGCCTGTTCCACGCGGAGAACCCAGGCGCGGGCGACGTCGCCGCGCGCCTGCGTCAGATCGCGCGGGACGCGGCGAAGTCCGGCACCTACACCCACACCGCCGACGAACTGGAGTTCGGCGCGCGAGTGGCCTGGCGCAACAGCAACCGCTGCATCGGGCGGCTCTACTGGCGTTCGCTCAAGGTGAGAGACCGCCGGGACGTCTTCAGCGCCGAGGGCGTCGCCGTCGAATGCGTCGCCCACCTGAGGGAGGCGACGGGCCACGGCAGGATCAGGCCGATGATCACCGTGTTCGCCCAGGACCGGCCCGGCTGCCCAGGACCGCGCGTCGTGAACGAGCAGCTCATCCGCTACGCCGGATACCGCCTCGATGACGGCACGGTGCTCGGCGACCCGCGCAACATCGCCTTCACCGAGCAGGCGCTCAGGATGGGCTGGCGCGGCGGCGCGGGCACGAGGTTCGACGTGCTGCCGCTCGTCGTCCAGCCCGCCAAGGGACGGCCGTTGCTGTGTACCGTGCCGGGAGACGCGGTCCTCGAGGTGCCGATCAGGCATCCCGAGTACCGCTGGTTCGAGGAACTGGACCTGCGCTGGCACGCCGTACCGGCCATCTCGAACATGTGCCTGGAGATCGGCGGCATCTGCTACCCCTGCGCGCCGTTCAACGGCTGGTACATGGGGACCGAGATCGGCGCCCGCAACCTCGCCGACCACGACCGCTACGACCAGCTGCCGGTGATCGCCGAGCGGCTGGGCCTGGACACCTCGCACGAGCGCACCCTGTGGCGCGACCACGCGCTGGTGGAGCTCAACGTGGCCGTGCTCCACTCGTTCGAGGCGGCGGGGGTGACGATGACCGACCACCACACCGAGTCCAGGCGCTTCCTCACCCATCTGGAGCGGGAGGAGAAGGCCGGCAGGGCCTGCCCGGCCGACTGGTCGTGGATCGTGCCGCCGATGTCCGGCGCGGCCACGCCCGTCTTCCACCGCTACTACGACCAGCGCCTGCTCACGCCGGCCTTCGTCCCCGCCCACTCGTAGCCGCCCCGCGCCGTTCGCCGGCGATCTCCGTGGTGGCGACCCCGCGCCGGGGCCCTTCCCGTACGGCAGGCACGGGCAGGCGCCTCCGTCCGGCGCGGGGTCCCGCCCGTCCAGGGGACGCTCCCCGGGCGCGCGTGGCCGGGGTGGGCAACGGAGCCCCCTTGGTGTAGAACGTTATTCTGTAACTGGGTCCCGCCTGGAGGGTGCGCGATGTCCGAGCCGGTGCTGTCGTCGATCGACCAGGGCGTGATGACGCTGACGTTCAACCGCCCCGAGCGTCTCAACGCGTGGACCGACGCCATGGGCCGGCGCTATTTCGACCTCCTCGAACAGGCCGAGAAGGACCCAGCGGTCCGGGCGATCGTGGTCACCGGCGCGGGCAAGGGCTTCTGCTCGGGCGCCGACTTCCAGACCCTGGACGCGATCCGGTCCGGCACCTACGACGAGGAGCCCGACCCCAGGCCGAACACCTTCCCCACCACCATCCGCAAGCCGATCATCGCCGCGGTGAACGGGGCGTGCGCGGGGCTCGGCATGGTGCACGCGCTGGTGTGCGACCTGGTGTTCACCGCCGAGGACGCCAAATGGACGACGGCCTTCCCCCGTAGAGGGCTGGTCGCCGAGTACGGGCTGTCGTGGGTGCTGCCGCGCCTCATGGGCCAGCAGCGGGCCATGGACGTCCTGCTGTCGGGCCGGGTGTTCACCGGCGCCGAGGCCTGCGCCATGGGCCTGGTGAACAGGGCCGTCCCCGGTGACGAACTGCTGCCGGCGGCCCAGGAGTACGCGCGCGAACTGGCCGTGCACAGCTCCCCCGCCTCCATGGACGTCATCAAGCGACAGGTGTGGGGCGACTGGAACCACACGCTGGAGGAGTCGGCCAGGACGGCGGTCAGGGAGATGCTCGCCTCGTTCGAACGGCCGGATTTCGCCGAGGGCGTGGCCAGCTTCCTCGAGCGCCGCGACCCCCGCTTCCCTCCCCTCTGACCAGCCACCGCCCGCCGGATGTCGGCGTCGTCCTCGCAGGTGGGTCGGCCGTGGCCTGTCCCGTCCGGGTGGCGAGGCAGGTGCGAGGCGGCCTCCACCGCTCGCTCGGCGTCAAGGGGACGATTGCGATCGTGCGTGAAGGCGGCGTCGATAGGACTCGCCGTCGTTGGGGTCATCGAGTTCCGGCAGAGGCGGGAAGCCGTCCCTGTAGGCGACGCCGAAGGCGACCCTGGTTCCTGGAGGACACTGCCCAAGCTGCGCGATCAGATCCGCGTCCTCTTCGGAATCGAGATCCTCGCGTTGCCTGATCGCGAACGCGCTCTTCGCGGGCGCGAAGCGTCGCCGAAACCACTCCCCCGCGTAGGCGCGAGCCTCAGGTTCAGACTCGCCCTGGTTCGGCGGGACGAACAGCAGCTCACCTGAATCCCGAACCAGTCGCGCAGTCGGGGGAAGCCAGCCATCACCGCTTTCAAGGTCTCTCAGTGCCACGGGAACCTCCGTTCCGAGTCTGCCTTGCGGCGGGCCCTTGTGCGCGCTTGCGTTGCGCGCCTCCGCGATCAGGAGCACGGTCTCGTCTTCCGCGCGACGACGGAACCCTGCTCGATCCCATGTGCGTAGCGCGGGGCCTGCGAGTGATCATGACTTGTCGGTGGCGGCGTTTACGCTCCCCGTTCATGAGCAACGATGAGACTCGCACTGTACGTCTGACAGTCGAAGTCGCCGACTGTGGCATCGCCGGTCTGCAGGACAAGGAACTCGACGGGTATGCCGACACACCAGCCCAGTCCGTTGGGTTCATCGAGGTCGAGAAGGGCTGGGTCGCCCTTCACATCACCCACCAGTGCGGGCCGGCCGACTTCACTGTGACGATCGCCGACCGGGACCCGGGGGCAGATCTCGCTATCTATGAGGACATCGTGGAAATCGGCTACGTGTCCATGTCGGGCGAAGTGGAGATGAGTGGGTTCACCTTCGACGAGGCTGTGATGTGCCCTCTTCCTCCTCTCCAGGCCGGGCCTGGAACCTACCGCATTCGGTATCACGTCAAGGGCATGGATGGGGAAGGCACGAGGGATGACGGCATCGATGACCACTACCTTCAGATTTGGCCCGCCCCCCTTGAGGACCCCGTTGTCGTCAAGGCCACGAGTGATACTTCCGAGTACTTTCTAGATCGAGAGAAGTTCAATCGCGACCGAGGATTGTGAGCGTGCGCCGGCCCATCCACACATCCGGCCTGCCCGTCTGCCGTCGTCCCACCTACCGGGTAGCGGGCCGGCCGCGGGGCTGCCCGGCCGCGCGCCCGATGTCAGAGTCGCGACAGAGCGGAGGCGGCCCCGCGGATGGTCTACCAGGGTCTGATCTTCACGCGCGACGACGGAACCCTGCTCGACCCCATGCGCGTGCTGCGCGGTCTACGGGTGATCACGAAGAAGGCGGGCATCGGGAACCGACGGAAAGTGCGGGAGCTCCGGCACTCCTTCGTGTCGATCTTGAGCGACGGGGACGCCTCCGTGGAGCGCATCGCCGATCTCGTCGGCCACTCGACGCCCACCACCACGCAAGCCGTCTACCAGCGCCGGATCAGGCCGGTCGTCGTCCACGGAGCCGAAGCCATGGACGTCATTCGGATAGTGGCTCTCGGAACGACTCAGGCCCTCCAACCTGTCTCCAGGTAGAGGGCCTGAGCTTTATGTTCATCGACTGATGCCAAGCTCCCGCGATAGGACTCGAACCTATAACCTGCCGGTTAACAGCCGGCTGCTCTGCCGATTGAGCTACACGGGATCGCGCTTCGACGCCTTACTGGCTGGGCTGTTGGGCCCCTCCGCTCGGCACAGGAATAGATTAGCGCACATCCTGAGTGCGTGTCGCATCGTGAGCGGGGTAGGCCCGGAGACAGCGGAGGTGGAAAATGCGATATCGGATGATGTTCGCTGTCGGGATGGCCGTGGGCTACGTACTGGGCAGCCGGGCGGGTCGCGAGCGCTACGAACAGATCAAGCGCGCGGCCCAGCGTGTCGCCGACAGTCCTACGGTGCAGGAGGCCGCGGGCCTGATGGGCGCGCAGGTCTCCAAGGTCGCCGGCGTGGCGCGATCGAAGGTCGGCAACACGCTCGTCGACAAGATTCCCTTCCTGGGCAGGGGCGGCCACGAGGTCGATCACCTCGACACGGGCACCGGCTGGCCGGAGAAGCCGGGGATCCAGGAGCCGGAGTCCGGGTCCGGGAAACCGGGACACCAGAAGAAAGAGGCGCAGGCCAACGACACGGGCGTGTCGTACTAGGGAGGGGGCCCGGAGCGGCCGGGCTCCCTCGCAGGCGTCAGACGCCCATGCTGCGCCTGAGGCCCTCCAACGCCTGCTCGGCCTGGGCGCGCAGCCCGGGGTCGGCCGGGTCGAGACCCTCGTCGAAGTGGAAGGTCCAGGTGAAGGCGTCGGCGCCGGGCGACCTGCGGGCGACGAGGCGCACCCCTCCCCTGCCCGGCAGCTGCACGTGCTTGTTGACCACGATCGTGGAGTTGACCCGTTCGCGGACGGCCTCGGGCAGGCGGTGGGGTTCGGCGACGCGAGCCGACAGGCGGCGGCCGTCCGAGGTGGTCAGGCTGAGTCCGTCGTCGTCCCATCCCGCCTGTTCCACGGTCTCCCACGGCACGCGCTCGCCGCCGGGCAGGAAGAGCGCGAGGTCGGTGGCGACCACGTAGCCTTCGTCGGTTCGCGCGAAGGTCAGCACGCGTTCCCCGCTGGTCGTGGCCAGGCCCTTGCGCACGTCGGACGGCAGGCGGCGGAAGAAACTCATGAGCCCAAGGTATCGGCGAGCAGATCCAGGGTGAGCGCCGCACTCCACGAGAAGTCCCTGCACCCTCTGCCGCTGCCGTCGAAGGGGTCGAAGCACTCGCGGAATCCTGCCTGCCGTACCAGGCGGAGCGTGCCGGTGGTGAGCAGCTGGGCCAGGTGGGGCAGGTCGTGGAGGATGGCGGCGCGCCGCAGCAGCCAGTTGGTGTTGACCCAGGAGGGCCCGCGCCAGTAGCGGGTGCGGTCGAACTGGTGGGCGCGGATCTCGCAGCTCGGGACGGGGTAGCCGGTGGCGCCCATGAAGCGGGCCGATTCCAGGATGTCGACCAGCGCGGTGACGGTGTCGCGGGGCAGTTCGGGGTCCAGGAGCGGGCCGAAGGAGCCGACGGTGGTGACCGGGATGAGGCGGTCCGCGCGCAGGTCGCGGGCGTAGAAGCAGCCGTTCCACAGGCGTTCGGCGAGGGCCGACCTGATGGTGGCGGCCTGCTCGCGGTGCGGGGCTGCGTCGAAGCCGGCGATCGGGGCCAGTTCGGCCAGGGCGTGGCAGGAGGCCAGCCAGACGCCGTTGAACATCGGGTCCTCGACCGCGAACGGGTGCTCGTCGCGCAGGTACTCGGGACGGTAGCCGGCGTCGCGGTAGCGAAGGGCGAGCCAGACGTAGCGGTCATGGTCGCTGTCGGGGTGGCGTTCGTCCATGCCGGGGGTGCGGTAGCCGTACCGGATCTCGGGCAGGGCGGCCAGCGGCTCGTCCCATGTAGGGCTGTCGTCCATCCCGGACTCCCACGGGTGGACGATCGAGGCGAGCCCTCCCCCGCCCAGGTCGCGGGTGGTGGCGAGGTAGGCGTGCTGGGCGGCGAGCGCCGGGAAGGCCTTCCTGACGTAGGCGGTGTCGGCGGTGTGTCGCCAGAGCCACCACACGGCGAGCGCGTGCAGCGGAGGCGTGGTCAGGCCGGAGGTGAGGATGCCGGGGGGAGCGTCGGGGTGGTCGGACGAACGCCAGACGGAAGGCCCGGGGAAGTAGGCCTCGGAGGTGTGGAAGACGATGTGCGGGACCATCCCCGTCGCCCACTGGCCCTGCAGCAGGCCGTCCAACTCGGCCATGGAGCGCTCGGGCCGGTGCCTGGCCAGTCCGATGGCGACGAAGGCCGAGTCCCAGCTCCACTGGTGCGGGTAGAGGCCAGGAGCGGGCACGGTGGCCGACCCCATCCAGTTCGCCTCGAGCACGTGCAGGGCTTCGCGCCCCAGCGCCGCGTCGTCAACCGCGGGCCGCGCCTCCATCTGCCCACTATGCTCCGGTCTGTCCTAACTGAACAGGCCCTGTCCCCAGAACCCGCCCTGGGCCACCCCCGGCGGGCACACCCACAGGCCTGAGCCGACGTGCTGGATGTACTCGTTCAGCGGATCGGTCTTGGCCAGGGCCCGCTGGATCGGGATGAACCCTGTCTCGGGGTCGCGCTGGTAGGCGAGGAAGAACAGCCCCGCGTCGAGCCGTCCGAGGCCGTCGCTGCCGTCGGTGAAGGAGTAGCCGCGCCGCAGGATCCTGACGCCGCCGAGCGAGCCGGGATTGGCCAGCCTCACGTGCGAGTCGGCGGGCAGGCGCGCGAGGTCGACCGGGTCGTGCTCGCGCGTACGGCCGTAGGCCGCGCCCTCGCCCTTCGTGCGGCCGAAGATGTCCTCCTGCTCCTTGAGCGAGGTGCGGTCCCAGGTCTCGATGTGCATCCTGATCCGCCGCGCCACCAGGTAGGTACCGCCCGCCAGCGCCTTCGGCCCTTCCGAGCCGATCCATACGTGCTGGTCGAGCAGCTTGGCGTCGGCGCCGGGGATGTTGTTCGTGCCGTCCTTGAAGCCCATCAGGTTGCGCGGCGTCTGCTCCTCCGGCGTGGTGGAGGAGGTCTTGCCGAAGCCGAGCTGCGACCAGCGCACGCCGGCCGTGCCGAACCCGAGCCGCACCAGGTTCCGTACGGCGTGCACGGCCACCTGCGGGTCGTCGGCGCACGCCTGGACGCACAGGTCGCCGTCGCTGCGGGCGGGGTCGAGCTTGTCGCCGGGAAAGTGCGGCAGGGCCTTCAGCGCGGCGGGCCTTTCCAGGCCGAGCCTGTCGAAGAACGACGCGCCGAAGCCGATCGTGAGCGTGAGCCTGGAGGCGGGCAGGCCCAGCGCCTCGCCCGTGTCGTCGGGCGGGGCGAGCGGCGCGCCGAGCGCTCCGCCGCCGACCTGCATGCCCGCCGTCATCCGCTCGGCGGCCGCGGTCCAGAGCCTGAGCAGGGCGACGACCCTGTCGCGCGTCGGATTGGTGAGGTCGAAGGCGGCGAAGTGCAGGCGGTCCTGGACGGGCGTGGCGATGCCCGCCTGGTGGGCGCCGTGGAAGGGGATGGGGGCGTGTCCGGCGGCGGACGCGGGGGCGGGGTCGGCCTGCCGTACGACGCCGTAGACGGCTCCTCCGGCCACGCCCGCGCCGGCGACGAGCCCCGCGCCGGTCAGCAGCTTGCGTCGGGTGACCACGGCTCAGCCCGCCACGGCGGCGGCCAGGCCCGACAGGGGCTCGGCGAGGGCGTTGACCGCGTCGGCGAGCTCCTTGACCTGCTGCTTGGACAGCTCGGTGTAGGAGACGTATCCGTCGCCCTTCTCGTATGCGGCCAGGAGCTTCTGGAGGTCGGCGAACTCGGTGTCGAGGGTGGTGACCAGCGCGGGGTTGCGCTCCATGAGGATCGGTGTGAGCAGCTCGTAGACCTTCTTGGCGCCGGCGACGTTGGCGTCGAAGTCCCACAGGTCGGTGTGCGAGAAGGCCTCCTCCTCGCCGGTGACCTTGCCCGTGGCGACCTCGTCGAGCAGCTCCTTGGCCCCGCCGGCCATGGAGGCGGCGGTGATCTCGGCCTTGGGCAGCCGCTTCTTCAGGTCGTCGAGGTCGGCCAGGAGCTGGTCGGCGTACTTCGCCTCCTTGGGGAGCGTGTCGGGCTGCTTCCACAGCGCCTTCTCCAGGCGGTGCCAGCCCGTCCACTTCTGGCCGGCTTCGAGGTCGGCCTCGCGCAGGTCCACCTTGGGGTCGATGTCGCCGAACGCCTCGGCCACCGGTTCCATGCTCTCCCAGCCGACACGGCTGGGAGCGTACAGGGCCTTCGCCTTCGTGACGTCGCCCTTCTTGATCGCGGCGGCGAACTCCTGGGTCTTGGCGATCGAGTCGTCGAGCTGGGCGGCGATGTAGGCGCGGTACTCGTCGACCGCCCTGGTGACGCGCGGGTCGGCGGCGACCTGGAGCTCGCCGGTGACCTTGAAGGGCGTCCTGATGCCGTCGCCCTTGTGCCCGGGCTTGCAGGCGAGCTCGTAGGTGCCGCCGCCGATCTCCACGACGAGATCGGCGGAGGTGCCCGGCTGGATGTTGTTGCGCTCGCTCACCACCGTCTTGTCGGCGCGGTAGACGTAGACGGCGGTGAACCGGCCGCCGTCGTTCTTGATCACGAACTTGACGACCCCCGCCTTGAGGTCGGTCTTGTTCGCGACGCAGGTGGTGTCGGTGGCGGTGACGGCCACCGTCTCCTGGACGGCGCCCGTGGGCGCGGGCCGCGGTGCCGATGGCTCGCTTCCGCTCCCGCTGGCGCTGCCTCCGTCGGCGCCGTCGTCCGCGGCGTTGCCGCAGGCGGCGAGTGCGAAGGCGAGGACTCCACACAAGGCTAGGGAACGCATGGGCGACTCCTTGGCGTGTTAGGTCGTCCTAACTAAGCTTTCCCTAAGCT
This sequence comes from Nonomuraea sp. bgisy101, assembly GCF_057708945.1. Taxonomy (NCBI): domain Bacteria; kingdom Bacillati; phylum Actinomycetota; class Actinomycetes; order Streptosporangiales; family Streptosporangiaceae; genus Nonomuraea; species Nonomuraea sp. bgisy101. Next base: position 132,857 of record NZ_JBYITD010000014.1, on the reverse strand, counting down.
AAACCTCGGAGGCGGGGTGCGTCACCTACCGCGTCTTGAGCCACCGCGAGACGAACATCGCGGCCACGGCGACGCCGCCGATGATCAGCGCCCACTTCAGGAGGGTGAGGGCGAAGCCCAGGATCGGGCCGAGGAGCATGAGACCGACAATGACGAGGGCGATGATGAGAAGGATGCGTGCCATGTGGTCAACGCTAGGCTCCCGCGGCCCTCGCGGTCAGGTTCCTGAGGCGAATCAGGGACAAGTCAGGGGGACCCTCTCAGGGTCAGGAACCCCTCTGGACATGTCATGCGTTGACCCGGTAAATGAGGTGCGGGGGTCCACACTTCGACGGGGGAACGTTGATGCAACCGGCCGGGCCGCCGATGAGCGGGGAGGGCGCCGACCACGCCCTGCGTACGCGTGGCGAGGAGCGTGACCGCATCTCGGGCGATCTGCTCGATCTGGAGTCCCACACCTCGTTCCAGCTGCTCAAGGGCGCCGCGTTACGCGGCAGGACGCTGACCGCGTGGGCCTCGGCCCAGGAGGCCATGACGCGCGTCTGGACCCTGTACGACGCCTACCGCGGGGTGCTGCGCCAGGCCGAGGAGGTCAGGGCCCGACGCGCCCGCCCCGGGCCCGCCGAGCTGGAGGAGCTGACGTTCCTTCTCATGGGCCCCTCCGTACGGCCGGCGGCCGAGGCCGAGCCGGTCGAGCGGCGGTCGTTACGCCCCTCGCCCGCTGACGGCCTCAGCCTCGACGAGACCGTGACCCGGATGGACGAGGCGTTCCGCTCGGTGGGCGAGACCCTGACGGAGATCGACGCGGCGTGGACGGCGTTCCTGCCCGCGATGGAGTCGGCGGCGGCCCGCCTCGACGAGATCACCCGCCTCACCGCCGACCTCGGCGAGCCGCCCCCCGCTCCTGGACACGCGGCCGAACTGGCCCGCCTCCGCTCCACCGCCACCGCCGACCCCCTCGACTTCCCCGTCGCCGACCTCGACAGGCTCGGCGCGACGCTCGACTCCCGGCTGACCGACCTCTCCCGCGCCGACGCCCTCAGACGTTCGTACGGCCCCAGGCACGCCGCCCTGACCGACTTGATCGCCCTCGTCAGGACGGCGGAGGCGGAGGCGCGCAGAACCCACCTGCTGGTCTCGGTCAAGATCCTCCTTCCTTCCTCGGCCGGGCCGCGCCCCGCGAGCGACCGTCTCGCCGCCGACGCCGCCGCCCTTCCTCCGGCGGGCCTCGCCGCCGCCGACGCCGCCGCCACTCCTCCGGTGGGCCTCGCCGGCGGCGGATGGGTGGAGCGGGCCAGACGGCTGTCGAGCGTGGAGGCCGCGGCCCGGGAGGCGCTGAACCGCGCGAGGACCACGACCTCCGCCCTGCTCGGGCTGATGGCCCGCAGGGACGAGTTACGCGGACGGCTGCTGGCCACGCAGTCCAAGGCCGTCCGCGTCGGCCTCGCCGAGGACCCCGAGAGCGCCCGCCGTTTCACGCGGGCCCACGAGCTGCTGTGGACCGCCCCGTGCGACCTCAACCAGGCGGCGGACGCGGTGGAGCACTATCAGGACGCGATCCACGGAGGGCGCCGATGACCAGGTGCGCGCAGCCAGGCTGCACGGGCACGATCGATGACGGCTACTGCGACTTCTGTGGCCATGCCGAGAGCCCACCGGTCCCGCTGCCGGCGGGCGGCGGCTCCGCGGCCTCCGCCCCGAGTGCGTCCACCGCCTGGTCCGGTGGCGGGCCGTCGGGCGGCGGGCCGTCCGGCTCCATGCCCTCCGGCGCGGCGTCGTCCGGCTCGGTGTCGTCGGGCGCGACGTCGTCCGGCTCCGTGTCGTCGGGCAGCAGGTCGACCTCCGCCAGGCGGTCGAAGGGCGTGCTCGGGCACGGCCTGGTCGACGTGCCGCCGACGCCGTACCGGGATCCGGCCGACGCCGTCATGGACGACCCCGAGGTGCCGGAGGACAAACGGTTCTGCTCGGCGTGCGGCAGGCCGGTGGGGCGCAGCAGGGAGGGCGTGCCGGGCCGCACCGAGGGATTCTGCCCTCACGACGGCACCCCCTACAGCTTCACCCCCAAACTCGCTCCCGGCGCGCTGGTCGCGGGGCAGTACCGGGTGCTCGGCTGCCTGGCGCACGGCGGGCTCGGCTGGATCTACCTGGCCGCGGACGAGAACCTCGACGGTCGATGGGTGGTGCTGAAGGGCCTGCTCAACGCCGCCGACACCGAGGCCCTCGCGGCGGCGGAGGCCGAGCGGAAGTTCCTGACGACCGTGGACCACCCCAACATCGTCAAGATCTTCAACTTCCAGCGGCACGAGGGCGCCGGCTACATCGTCATGGAGTACGTCGGCGGCCCGTCCCTGCAGGACCTGCTCAAACAGCGGCTGCGCGAGGGGAAGGCACTGCCGCTGCGCCAGACGATCCCCTACGCGCTGGAGATGCTCAAGGCCTTCGACTACCTGCACGAGAACGGTCTCGTCTACTGCGACCTGAAACCGGCCAACGTCATCCAGGTGAGGCAGCAGCTCAAGCTCATCGACCTGGGCGCCGTCCAGCGCATCGGCGCGCGCACCGGCAGTTCGTACGTCACGGCCGGCTACCACGCTCCCGAGATCGCCGCGTCCGGACCCTCGGTCACCTCCGACCTCTACACGGTGGCGCGGACGCTGGCCGTGCTGAGCCATCCTTTCAGCCCCGCGCGGGGCGGCGTGGAGGAGCCGCTGCCGGGGCCGGAGGCGTGGGGGAACGAGTCCTTCCACCGCTTCCTCGTCCGCTCGACACATCCCAAGCCCGGCCTGCGCTTCCCCGACGCCGCCGACATGGCCGAGCAGCTCACGGGGGTGCTGAGGGAAATCCGCGCGGCGGAGGACGGCGTGCCGTACCCGAGCCAGTCGGCGGTCTTCGGGCCCGAGCGGGTCGCGGAGGGCGTCACCGGCGTGTTCGAGCCGCTCGATCCGAAGGCGGCCGCGGCGGCGCTGCCGGTGCCGCTGGTCGATCCCGCCGACCCTGCGGCAGGACTGCTGCCCGGGCTGATCGCGCGCGACCCGCGAGAGCTGCTCAGCAGGGTGTCCGCGCTGCCCGCCACCACCGAGACGCTGCTGACCAAGGCGAGGGTGGTGGCCGAGCACGATCTCAGCGACGGTTTCCTCGACGAGGCGGCGCGGACGCTCCACGGCGACTGGCGGGTGACCTGGTACCAGGCGGTGCGGACGCTGGTGTCGGGAAAGCCGGACCTGGCGCTGTTCGACCGTTGCTTCGGTCTGCTGCCCGGCGAGCCGGCCGTCAAGCTGGCGCTGGGCTTCGCGCACGAGCAGGCGGGCGACCACGTGACCGCCGCCCGCTGGTACGCCACGGTGTGGCGCACCGACCGCGGCTACGTGAGCGCCGCGTTCGGCCTGGCCAGGTCCAAGCTGGCGGCAGGCAGGATCAACGACGCCGCGGCCGCCCTCGACCAGGTGCCCGCCTCGTCGAGCCAGCACGTGACCGCGCAGACCTCGCTGGTGGCGCTCGCCGCGCGGCGTCCGGCCGCCGAACTCGCGCCCGCCGAACTGATCGCCGCCGGCGAACGGCTCGACCAGCTCAAGCACCTGGAAGGGCGACGCAGGGGCGAGCTGGCGGCCGAGCTCCTGGAGGCCGCGCTCACCTGGCTGGCGGCTGCCGCGCCCCCGCCCACCCATGCCACGACGCTGCTCGGCGCGCCGCTCACCCAGCGGGGCGTGCGTGTCAGGCTGGAAGGCGTCTACCGGGACCTGGCCAGAGCCGCGGCCACCAGGCAGGAAAGACACGACCTCGTCGACCGCGCCAACGCGGTCCGGCCGAGGACGTGGCTGTGAACTGCCCGGCGTGCGGGGCCTCCGTGCTCCCCAACCACGCCTTCTGCGAGCAGTGCGGCTCCCCGCTGGGCCCGCCCGCCTCCTGTACGGCCTGCGGCGGCGAGATCGCCGACGGCTACTGCGCCGAGTGCGGCCTGCGCGCCCCTGCCGCCACCGACCATGTCGAGCTCGTCCTCGACTCGGGCGCCGCTGGCGCCAGTGACAGGGGCCTGCGCCACAGCCGCAACCAGGACGCGATGGCGCTGGGCGAGGCCGAAGGGCGGGTCATCGCCGTGGTCTGCGACGGCGTGTCCCAGTCGCCGCGCCCGGAGACCGCCTCGACGCTGGCCGCGCAGACCGGGGTCGCGATCCTGGCCGAGGAGCTCAAGGCGGGCTCCGGCCAGGAGACGGCCACCAGGGCGGCGTACGCGCGGGCCGCCCGCGCCGTCGCCGAACTCGGCACCTCCGCCGACGACGCCCCCGCCTGCACCTACGTGTCGGCGGTGGCGGGGCCCGAGCTGGTCACGGTCGGCTGGGTCGGGGACAGCCGCGCCTACTGGCTGCCGGACGACGGGACCGCGGTCCTGCTGACCGACGACGACGTCGCCACGGCGGGAGTGCTGACGGCGTGGCTGGGCGCGGACGCCAGGAACGCGGGCTGCCGCGCGATCGGCTTCGTGCCCGACGCGCCGGGCCTGCTCATGGTGTGCACGGACGGGCTGTGGGGCTATCTCGACGACCCCGTCTCCTTCCGCGCCGCCGTACCCATCGACGGGGCGCGGGCGCTCGTGCACCACGCGCTCGCCTCCGGTGGTCGCGACAACATCACCGTCGTTCTGATACCGGTCAGGAGAGCGTCTTGAGCGATTTCACGCTGCACATCGACCAGAACAAGGACCTGCCGCTCGGTGGCAGGGAGGTGCACGCCATTCTCACCGTCGCCGCCACGGCGGCGCCCTCCGTGCCGGCCGAGGCGGCCGAAGTGATCATCATCGACACGTCGGGATCGATGTCCGGCAGCAAGATCAGGGAGGCCAGGCAGGCGGCGAAGGCCGCCGTCGACGCGCTGCGCGAAGGGGTGGAGTTCGCGGTGATCGCGGGAGACACCTCGGCCCGCATGATCTACCCGCGGGGGAGGAAGCTCGCCACGGCGAACCACAGCACGCGCGGCAACGCCAAGACCGCCATCGGCAACCTGGACGCCAACGGCGGCACCTCGATGGGGCAGTGGCTGCGGCTGGCCGCCGACCTGCTGGAGAGCAGGCCAGGCGCCATCAAGCACGCGCTGCTCATGACCGACGGGCAGAACAACGAGGGCGACGAGGCCTTCGCCAGGGCGCTGAAGCACTGCGAAGGCAGGTTCGTCTGCGACAGCCTCGGCGTGGGCGCCGACTGGGTGCCTGCGGAGCTTCGTAAGGTCTCCGAGGCGCTGCTCGGCACGTTCGACTACGTGCGCGACCAGAAGGACCTGGCCGCCTTCTTCACCAGGATCACCGAGGCGTCGATGGGCAAGACGCTGGCCGAGCTCGCGCTGCGCGTGTGGATTCCCAAGGACGCCACGCTGAAGTTCGTCAAACAGGTCTCGCCGACCCTGCTCGACCTGACGGGCAAGCGGGTCGCGGTCAACCCGCTGACCGGCGACTACCCGACGGGGTCGTGGGGCGAGGAGGAGCGGGAGTACCACCTGTGCGTGGAGGTGCCGCCGTCCGGGCTCGACCAGGAGATCAGGGCGGCGTGGATCAAGCTGGTACGGCCGGACACCGGCGACGTGCTGGCCAGCGGCAACGTCCTGGCGCACTGGACGGACGACCTCGCCGCCTCGACCCGGATCAACAAGAAGGTGGCGCACTACACGGGCCAGGCGGAGCTGCACGAGCTGATCCAGGAGGGGCTGAGCGCCCGCGCGGCGGGTGACACGGCGACCGCGACGGCCAGGCTGGCCAAGGCCAAGCAGCTCGCCGACTCCTCCGGGCGGGAGGACACGGCCAGGCTGCTGGACAAGGTGGTGGAGGTCGACCCGGGCACCGGCACGGCCAGGCTGCGCACCCGCGTGGACAAGGCGGACGAGATCGAGCTGGACACGGGGTCCACGCGGACCAGCCAGCTGCGGCAGGAGGGCTGAGATGCCGGTGACGTGTCCCAACGGGCACGCGTCCGAGGACCCGGAGTACTGCGACGTGTGCGGCGCCCAGCTGGCGCCGTCGAGCGCTCACGCGCCCTCCGGCCCGCCCGCGCCCGCCGGCCCCTCTCCCGGGCTCCCCGGTCCGCCTCCGGGCCACCAGGGCGCGGCTGAGGCCTCCGGCGCCCCAGGGGTCACCGGTTCCGGTGCCGCCACCGGCTCTCCCGGCTCGTCCGGCTCGTCCGGTTCCTCTGGGGAGGTGTGCCCGATCTGCCAGACCCCGAGGAGCGGCCGGTTCTGCGAGGTCGACGGGCACGACTTCGAGTCCCCGCTGCCCGACCCCGTCGCCCCCGTGCTGTGGGAGGCCGTGGTCGGAGCCGACCGCGCCTACTTCGACGAGGTCATCGCCCTGAACGGCCCCGACGCCCGCGCCATGGTCTTCCCTCCCTACTGCCCCGAGCGCGCCTATCCGCTGATCGGCAAGCAGGTGCGCATCGGCCGCTCCAGCCGTACGCGCGGCACCTTCCCCGAGATCGACCTGGGCGCGCCCCCCGCCGACCCGGGGATCTCGCACCTGCACGCCGTCCTCATGGCCGGGGCCGACGGCGCGTGGACGCTCGTCGATCCGGGCTCGGCGAACGGCACCCGCGTCAACGGCGAGTCCCTCCAGGTCAACGTGCCCGTGCCGGTCACCCAGGGCGACACGATCCACCTCGGCGCCTGGACGGTCATCACGCTGCGCGAGAACGCGTCATGATGTTCCTGGCCCGCCGTACGGTGCCGGGGCGGATCAAGGTGATCTCCGCGGTCACCGTCGCCTCTCTCACGCTGCTGTTCTCCACCCTCGCCTACGGCACCGCCGCGGCCAGGGAGGGGCTGAGGGTGATCGGGCTCGACGCGGGGCCGCAGGTGGTGGCGACCGCGGGGCTCTACATGGGGCTCAGCGACATGGACGCCCAGGTGGCCGACGCCCTGCTGCTCGGCGACCGGCGCCAGGACGCGCTGGCCCGCTACGACCAGCGGCGCAAGGAGGTCGGGGCGGCGCTCCTGCAGGCGCACAGCCTGGCGGGCGCCGACCCCGCCGAACGCCGCACGATCGCCTCGGTGCTCGACGGTCTCGGCCGCTACGAGCGCCTCGCCTCCGAGGCCCTCCTCCTGAGCTCGCTGTCCGCCGCCCCGGCGGGGTCGGACGGCTCCACGTCCTCGGCCCCGGGATCCTCGGGCGCGGACGACAAGGCGCTTGCCGCCTACCGGCAGGCGACCGACCTCATGACGCGAGAGCTGCTCCCCCAGGCCTACAACCTGACCCTGGAGAGCGGCACCATCGTCAGGCACGCCTACGAGGACGGCCACGCCACCGTGGTCGCCGTCCGCCTGGTCGCCCTCCTCAGCGGCGCGCTCGCGCTCGGCTGCCTGGTCTGGCTCCAGGTGTATCTGGCCCGCAGGTTCCGCCGGGTCTTCGGGCCCGCGCTGCTGGCCGCCAGCCTGGCGACGGCCGCGTGCGCCATCACGGGCGCGGTCGTGCTGGAGCAGGAGGCCTCCGCCCTGGTGACCGCCAAGCGTGACGGCTTCGACTCGGTCCTGACCCTCGCCAGAGCGCGGGCGATCAGCAACAGCCTGCACGCCGACCAGAGCCGCTACCTGCTCGACAGCGTGCGCGCCGACACCTACCAGCACACCTTCTTCGACAAGTCGCAGTCGCTCGTCTACGTCGCCGCCGAGAACCTGCCCGCCTACCAGCGCGCCGTCGGCGCGCTGAAGAACACCCGGTTCCTCGGCATGCTGAGGGGGCGCGACGTCGCCGCCTCCTGGCAGCGCTTCCAGCAGGCCGACCAGGCCCTGCGCGCCCAGTCGGGCGCGGCGGCGACCGCCGCCCTGACCGGCCCTGTGCGCGCGGCCTTCGACGACTACGACGCCACGCTGGTACGGCTCGGCCAACGACACGAGACCACCTTCGCCAACGCGATCGCCGACGGCGGCACGGGGCTGCGCGGGCTGTGGGTGCTGCTGCCGATCGGGATCCTCGTCATCGCGGCGGGCGTCTTCGCAGGAGTGTGGCCACGGCTGAAGGAGTACCGGTGAAGAAGGTGCGCATGCTGACCCTCCGCGTGCCGGCCGTCCTGGCGTGCGCGCTCGTCCTGGCCGCTTCGGGCGGGTGCGGCTCGGGCGACGCCTCGTCGATCGTCGGCAAGGAGACGCTCGTCATCGGTGTCCGGCCCGACCTGCCCGCGATCGGCTTCAGAAAGGACGGCCGGTTCGAGGGGTTCGACGTCGACGTGGCCACCTACGTCGCGCGCAAGCTCGGCGCCACCCCCACCTTCGTGCCCGCGCTGGCCGCCGACAGGGAGCGGCTCCTGCTCGAAGGCAAGGCCGATCTGGTGCTGGCCACCTTCTCCATCACGCAGGAGCGGAAGACACGAGTGGCCTTCGCCGGCCCCTACCACCTGTCGTACCAGGACATCCTGGTGCGTGACGGCACCACGGGCATCGCCAACGTGCGCGACCTCGCGGGGCGGAAGATCTGCGAGGTGCAGGGGTCGAACGCGGCCCAGCGGGTGATCGACGAGCGGCAGATCCCCGCGTCCGTGGTGCCCGTGGCGACCTACGACCAGTGCATGACGAAGCTGAAGTCAGGCCAGATCGACGCGATCACGACGAACGATGTGATCCTTGCCGGGCTGGCCGCGCGCGAGGGCGGCGGCGTGCGGCTGGTGAACACCCAGTTCAACGAGCAGCGCACGGGGGTGGGGATGCGCAGGGGCGACGTGGACGGGTGCGAGGCGGTCAACCGCGCCATCACCGACATGTACCAGGACGGGACGGCGGGCAGGCTGCTGCGCAAGTGGTTCGCGAAGTCGGGGCTGACGATCGGCACGGTGTCGGTGCCGCAGTTCGAGGGCTGCTCCTGACCGCCTGCCGAACGGGATGGGGAACGACGGCAGGAGCCCCGGGAGAGGTCTCCCGGGGCTCCTGCGACCGATCGACGGACGGCTAGTCCAGGTAGTCGCGCAGCATCTGGGCGCGGGTCGGGTGACGCAGCTTGGCGAGCGTCTTCGACTCGATCTGGCGGATGCGCTCCCGCGTGACGCCGAACTCCCTGCCGACCTCCTCCAGCGTCCTCGGATGCCCGTCGGCCAGTCCGAAGCGCAGCTGGATGATGCGCTGCTCCCGCTCGGACAGCGTGGCGAGGATGTCGTCGAGCTGGTCCTGCAGCATGATGAACGCGGCCGCCTCCATGGGAACCACGGCGTCCGCGTCCTCGATGAAGTCACCGAGGTCGGAGTCCTCCTCGCCGATCGGCGACTGCAGCGACACCGGCTCCTGCGCGATCCGCTGGATCTCCACCACCCGGTCGACGGGCAGGTCCATCTCGAGCGCGATCTCCTCGGGCGCGGGCTCACGCCCCAGGTCCTGGTGGAGCTGGCGCTGCACCCGAACCAGTTTGTTGATCGTTTCCACCATGTGCACGGGAATTCGAATCGTGCGCGCCTGGTCGGCAATGGCCCGGGTGATCGCCTGGCGAATCCACCACGTCGCATAGGTGGAGAACTTGTAGCCCTTGGTGTAGTCGAATTTCTCGACCGCGCGGATGAGACCGAGATTGCCCTCCTGGATCAGGTCGAGGAAGAGCATGCCGCGCCCGACATACCGTTTCGCTATGGAGACCACGAGCCTGAGGTTGGCCTCGATCAGGCGCTGTTTGGCCCGCGTGCCCTGCCAGACCAGCTCCCTGAACTCCGGGAAGGCCAGCCTGGCGATCCCGTTGGTCAGCTTGTCCTCGGCGAACAGCCCGGCCTCGATGGACTTGGCGAGTTCCACCTCCTCCTCTGCGGTGAGCAGCGGGACCCGGCCGATCTCGCGCAGGTAGATGCGGACCAGATCGCTGGTCGGCGCCCGCTTGCCTACGTCCTCCTCATCAGGGCGTGGGGTCTCCTCGTCGCCCTGCGGCTCGAGGACCTCCACCCCGTTCTCGGCGAGCATCCGCACGACGCGCTCCAGCGCGTCGGACGGCAGCTCGGAGCGGTCGAGCGCGGCGGCTACGTCATCGACGGTTACGCTTCCGCGCTCTCTTCCTTTCGCGACGAGGTCCGCCACCTGGTCTACCGATGGCGGCCCACTTGGCAGCACCGATGCACCCACGGGACACAGTCTGCAGTATTGCTTCCATAAAATGGCAGACCCATTTTTGTCACTCGAGGTAAGATCTGCATCATTACCGAATCGAGATCTTATTAATGTTTGGCAAGAGTTTGATCAGGAAAGAAAAGCCAATTACGCGATCGAGTTCGCAATGTCGGCGACCGGACGCGACTCGAGGCTGCCCGTGAACGGCTTCCCGAATGGCGTGAGCGCGGACGCGCGCGAGCCGTCCCGCGAGCCGGGCGTCAGCTCCCGACGGCGCGTTCCCTGAGCGCCTTGCGCTGCCGTTCGAGCCCCAGCAGCTCGCCGAACAGCCGCCGGTGCTCCTCGGGCTCCTCCACCGGGTTCAGCCGCTGCAGCCTCGACTTCACCTGCGCGATCGCCCGGTCGACCGCGATGCCCTCGACGGCCGCCAGCAACTCCGTGCCGTAGCGCTGCTCGACCTCGGCGTCGGCCTTGATGGCCTCGACGGCGAACTTGGTGACCAGGCCGCGCGCCGCCTCGTCGGGCGCGTGCTCCAGCAGCCGGTCCACCCACTCCCTGCCGCCGGGCCCGCCCGCCACGGCGCCGCCGGCCGCCACGATGACGGCGTGGATCGCGACGTGCTCGGGCGTGGTGAACGCCTCGGCCTCCAGCGCGTCGAAGCGCGGCCCCACCAGGGCGGGCCGTTGCACGGCCAGCTTGAGCAGCTCGCCTTCCACGCGCACGTGCGGCTCGACGAGCGCCACCTTGGGCGCGCGCTGCTGCCTGGCCACCTGCGCGCCGCCGACCTCGGCGATGCGCTGGATGACGAACCGCTCGTCCATGAAGCCGAGCCACCTGTCGAGGTCGATCGCGTAGCGCTTGCGCAGCCCCGTGTCCTTGATGCCGGCGACGATCGGCGCCGCCGCGTCCAGCGCGGCGATCTTGCCCTCGTTGGTGCGCAGGTCGTAACGGGAGATCGTGCTGCGGATGGCGAACTGGAACAGCGGCTCCCTGCTGGCCACCAGGTCACGCACGGCGGCGTCGCCCTGCTTGACCCGCAGGTCGCACGGGTCGAGCCCGTCGGCCTGCACCGCGACGTAGGTCTGCGTGACGAACTTCTGCTCGTCGGCGAACGCCCTCAACGCGGCCTTCTGGCCCGCCGCGTCGCCGTCGAAGGTGAAGATCACCTCGCCGGTGGCCGAGGACTGGTCGAGCAGGAACCGGCGCAGGATCTTGATGTGCTCCTCGCCGAAGGAGGTGCCGCAGGTGGCCACCGCGGTCGGCACGCCCGCCAGATAGCAGGCCATCACGTCGGTGTAGCCCTCGACGATCACCGCCTGGGAGCGCTTGGAGATCTCCCGCTTGGCCAGGTCGATGCCGTAGAGGACCTGCGACTTCTTGTACAGCGGCGACTCGGGCGTGTTGAGGTACTTGGGGCCGTCGTCGCTGTCGAGGAGCTTGCGCGCGCCGAACCCGATCACGTCGCCCGTCGCGTCGCGGATCGGCCAGATGAGCCGCCCGCGGAAGCGGTCGATGGGGCCGCGCCTGCCTTCCTTGGCCAGGCCGCCCTTGACGATCTCCTGCGCGGTGAAGCCCCTGCCGAGCAGGTGGCGGGTCAGCGCCTCCCACTCGTTCGGGGAGTAGCCGACGCCGAACAGCTCCGCGTCGGCCCGCTCGAAGCCGCGCTCGGACAGGAACCTGCGCCCCGGCGCAGCCTCCGGGGAGAACAGCCGCTCGAGGTAGAACTCCGCGGCCGCCTTGTGCGCCTCGATCAGCCTGGCCCGCTCGCCCTGGTCGCGCTTGGGGACGTAGCCGCCCTGCTCGTACTGCAACTGCACGCCTGCCCGCTGCGCCAGCCGCTCGACCGACTCGTGGAAGGACAGGTGCTCGATCTTCTCGACGAACGTGATGACGTCGCCGCCCTCGCCGCAGCCGAAGCAGTTACCCGTCAGAAGGTTGTCTTCCAGGACGAACGCATGCCCGTGGTCGACCGTCGCGCAGAAGACCTCTTCCACCCGGTCCGTAGTCTCGACTGACTCGACCGTCCAGCCACGGCGCGCGAGGCTCTTCGACGCTCCGGCGAACCGCGTGCGGTGGTGGTCGAGGAGGAAGAAACTCTCGGTCAGGTCCTCGTTGACGAAGTGGACGCGGAAGATCGAGCTCGGCTCCCTGCCCGAGAAGCCCTCGCGCACCTGTTCGGTCACTCCGTAGGTGCCGATGCCGAGGCGGGTGCAGACGGCACGCACGAACTCCAGGGCGTCGCGGCTCGCGCAGTTGAGCATGACCGTGCCGTCTTCGGCGACATGACCATCGGCCGCCACATATCCGGCGAGCCAGCCGTACATGTACGAGACGGATTCGTCGAGCGGCGGCAATTCCTTGAAGAATCTGGGCAGGTCATGTACCAGGAGCTGCTTCCGCTCCCCCGAACCGCCCTCGGTCACGAAGCTGTGCGGGAACCACTTGAGGAGCTGGGCGTCCTTGAGGCTGTCGAGCGTGGCCCTGCTGCCCGTGCCCGCCCGCGTGCCGTCGCCGAAGGTGATCCCGTGGGCGATGCCGAACGGCGACGGTCTGGTCCGCTTGACCCGGCTGCCGGGGAAGACGGTGACGAGGCGCTGCTGGGGCTTGAGGTCCTGGGTGACGACCTCGGCGCGCTTGTCGCGCTTCTTGCCCGACTTTACGAACCAGCGGTGCTCGGGAGTGGCGTAAATCTCCTTCTTCAGCCCGTTTCTGCTGACCACCAGGCGCATGAGGGGTTGCACGCCGAAGGACTTGAAGGGGGCGTCCACCCAGGTGCCGTCGGCCGCGAGGATCCGGTGGACCCCACCGGCGAGCTCGCCGATCGGGCGCACACCCTCCCAGGTGAGGACGCGGGTCTCCGCCGCAAGACAGAAGTACATCCCGCGTTCGGGGGTGACGTTGAAGGACGGGCTCTTCTCGTCGTGAAACGGGCACAGGCCCTTGAGGTTTCCGCCGCCCGCGTTGCGGAGCTGGATGTGCTCACCGATCACGTCGGCGATCGGGGAACGCTCGCGTACGAGCGCGATGTCGACGTCACGGATCCTGCCTGCCACGCGGCGAGTCTAGTCGCGCCGTCCGACACTTTCGCCGGGCCGGGGCAGGTATCGGCGGGCGATCCCCGCCGCTCGGGCGCGGTGGCCGTCGTGGGGCTCGGCGCGGGGCCCGCCGTACCGGATCGAGGGGTCGGGACCGCACACGGACGGACGGATAAGTGGAAACCGGTCGTGACCGCTCTCCGGGTCCGTTAGAAAGGTAAAGGTTGTCGTTGGATACTGTGACACGGGTGGAGATCATGCGATCGGGGCGTCTCAGTGCAGTCGTGGTCGGCGTCCTGCTGACCGGAGGGTGCGCGCACGCCACAGGCGTCGCGGGCGTCAGCATGAAGGCCCCGGCCGAGGCCGTGGCGCTCACCCCCGCCCCCTCGGGCAGCCCCAGCACCGACGAGCAGTCGAGCGTGCAGCGCCCGGCGGCCGCCGATCCCGTCAAGGTGCCGCCGCCCCAGGTGTCCCAGTACAAGTACGCCTTTCCCGTCAAGGGCTGCAAGGCGACCTACCAGCGCAAGCTGCTCATCCTCCCCAAGACGACGATCTGGGCCGCCAAGGGCTGCACCTTCATCGCGCCCATCGACGGCGTCGTCGACGAGATCAGCACCGGCGACCGCTGGTCGGCCTCCACCGACCGCGGCGCCGACCGCGAGGGCAGGTTCGTCTCGATCATCGGCGAGGACGGCGTCCGCTACCTCGGCGGCCACCTCGACTCCGTCGCCGCGAACCTCAAGCCGGGCTCGAAGGTGAAGGCGGGGCAGAAGCTCGGCCAGGTCGGCAACTCGGGCAACGCCCGCGCCACCGCGCCGAACCTCTACTTCGCGATCTCGTGGAAGACCGGCCCCGCCTTCTGGTGGGTACGGCGGGGCATGGTCGAGCCGTGGGACTACCTGGACGCGTGGCTGAAGGGCAACCGGACGCTCTCCCCCAAGGAGGAGACGTTCAGGCTGCGCGGCAAGGTCGGCGAGACGCCCGCCTGCACGACGCTCTGCGCCGGCCGGTCGGCGACCCCGCCGGAGAAGGAAGAGGAGGAGACGAAGAAGCCGCCCAGGAAGAAGCCGGCCACGCCGTCGCCGTCCCCGAGCCCGTCGCTCATCGACACCTCAACGCTGTAGCGGCCCGCCGGAGCGGATGAGGTTCTGGATGTCGCCGACGACGTCCCAGATGTTGACGTTCATGCCCGCGATGACCGAGCCCTCCCGCAGCCAGTAGGCGATGAACTCCAGGCCCTTGCCCTTGACGAAGACCTCGTCGTAGCCGTGGGTGTCGCCGGAGAACTCCATCCCGAGCTCGAACTGGTCGGTGTAGAAGTACGGCACGCGGTCGTAGACGACCTCCTGGCCGAGCATCGACCTGGCCGCCGCGGGGCCGCCGTTGAGCGCGTTGGCCCAGTGCTCGACGCGCAGCCACCTGTCGTAGATCGGGTTGTAGGTCTCGGCGACGTCGCCCGCCGCGTGGACGTCGGGGTGCGAGGTGCGCAGGGCGGCGTCGGTGACGATGCCCTCGCGCACCTCCAGGCCCGCCTCCCTGGCCAGCTCCACGTCGGGCGCGGCGCCGATGCCCGCGACGACCAGGTCGGCGGCCAGCACCTCGCCCGAGTTCAGCCGCACGCCGTCGCCGGTCACCTCCTCGGCCGCGATCCCGAGCCGCAGGTCGACGCCGTGACCGCGGTGGAGGTCGGCGAAGATCCCGCCGACCTCGGGGCCCATCACCTTGAACAGCGGGGTGGGCTCGGGTTCCACGACGGTGACCTCGCAGCCTGCCGTACGGGCCGCCGCCGCGGTCTCCAGCCCGATCCAGCCCGCGCCGACGATCACCACCCTGCCGCCCTCGGCGAAGCGCTCCTTGAGCGCCTCGCTGTCGCCCACGGTCCTCAGGTACCGCACGGGCCCCTGTCCCGGTAGGCGGCGCGGGCTGGCGCCGGTGGCGATGAGCAGCTTGTCGTACGGCTGCCGGGAGTCGTCGGCGAGGGTGACCTCGTGGCCGTCGAGGTCGATGTTCGTGACGGTGCTGCCGAGCCGCAGGTCGACCCGGTTGCCGGTGTACCACTCAGGCGGGTGGACGAAGATCTTCTCCCGCTCGCTCTTGCCTTGGAGATAGCCCTTGGACAGCGGCGGCCGCTCGTAGGGGCGCTCGTCCTCCGCCCCGATGAGCACGATCTCGCCGTCGAAGCCCTCATCCCGCAGCGTCTGCGCCGCCTTGGCTCCTGCGAGCCCGGCGCCGACGATCACAAATGTTGCCATGTTCTGGAGTATCGTCCTTCGGCGCCGTCATCGCAGGCCCGACGCTCGGAGGCGGCCCGTCGAAACCCGCGCCCTCGACCACGGGGACGCGTGACGCCGCCGGTGCAGGCGCCAGGAGCGGTGCGGCCCGAGGCCGGTCAGCCGGAGAGGCGGCGGTGCCAGGCCACGGCCGAGGTGTCGGTCAGAGAGGCGATCTGGTCGATCACCACGCGCACCCGGGCCGCGTCGTCCTTCGCCTCCACGAAAGCGGGCCTGAACGCCGGTTCGAGCGTGTGCGGCGCCCCGAGCGTGATCAGCGAGGCCAGCTCGGAGATCAGCTCCCGCTGCCTGGCCTGGTTGGCGTGGTGGTCCTCGGTCGTCATGACGTAGTGCGCGGTCACCCCCTTGAGCAGCGCGCACTCCAGCCTCGTCGCCCGCGGCACCACCAGGTCGGCGCGGTGCCGGTAACCGAACGCCTCCTTGGTCGCCGCCTGCGCCGACCGGCAGAACCGGCCGATCAGCCCGCTGGTCAGCGCCTTCAGCCCGGCCAGGTCGGCGAGCGTGGCCTCGAAGCGGCGCGGCCACAGGGGGAAGCCGAGCAACCGGTCGAACGCCTCCTCGAGCTCGGCGTCCGTGGCGTCCGGGACGTACCAGACGCGCGTCAGCCCGGTGACGGCCGCGCGCTCGGCCCTGGACCTGAGCGCCTCGGGGGTCACGTGGCCCGAGTGCAGCGCGTCCTCCAGGTCGTGCACGGAGTAGGCGACGTCGTCGGCCCAGTCCATGATCTGCGCCTCGAAGCTCACCCGCCTTGCGGGCGCGCCGTCCCTGATCCACTCGAAGACCGGCAGGTCGTCGTCGTACACCCCGAACTTTCCCGCGCCGCCGCGCGGCCACGGGTACTTCACCGCGGCGTCGAGAGAGGCCCGGGTCAGGTTGAGCCCCGCGCTGCCGCCGTCCTCCGTCAGCACCTTGGCCTCGAGCCTGGTGAGCAGGCGCAGGCTCTGGGCGTTGCCCTCGAACCCGCCGCAGCCGGCGGCGAGCTCGTCGAGCGCGCTCTCGCCGTTGTGCCCGAACGGAGGGTGGCCGAGGTCGTGGGCCAGGCACGCCGTTTCCACCAGGTCGGGGTCGACGCCGAGCGTGGCGCCCATCTCCCTGCCGACCTGGGCGCATTCCAGCGAATGGGTGAGCCTGGTGCGCGGGATGTGCTGGCCGACGCCGAGCGTCTCGCCGGGGCCCACCACCTGCGTCTTGGCCGCGAGCCTGCGCAGGGCCGAGCTGTGCAGGACCCTGGCCCTGTCGCGCTCGAACGCGCCCCGATCGGGGTTGCCGGAGGGCTCCGGAACCCATCGCTCCTGGTCATGGTCGGTGTATTGGCCCATAAGTGCTGTGAGTTTACCCATCAGGACAGCGCTGGATCACGACGACCCCGCGTCTCGCCAGGTGGCAGGACAGGCTCCGGCGCGTGATCGCGCCTTCGCGCGGGCAGGCGCATGGCCGGCGGTCAACATTCCAGTCAGGTCCGGCCAAAAGACGGTATATGGCCCTATAAGGTCATCCGCGTGACCACCGCGTTCCGTGCCGTGCTGGCCTTCACCCTGCTGGCCGGCTTCTACGTGCTCGTCGGCCTGATCCTGGCCGGTGCCGTCTTCTTCGACGTCTACCTCTTCCTCGACTTCCACACCGCGGGACTCAAGTTCGCGATCGTGCTGACCCTGGCCGCCGGCGCGCTGGTGCGGGCGCTGTGGATGGTCAGCCGCAGGAAACGGGGCGAGGAGCCCGGACTGGCCGTCGCGCGGGAGCAGGAACCCGAGCTGTGGCGGACCGTCGAGGAACTGGCGCAGCGCGTCAAGACCGCGCCGCCGGACGAGATCAGACTGGTCGGCGAGGTCAACGCCGCCGTCTCCGAGGACACCCGTCTCCTCGGCCTCGTGGCGTCCAGGCGGCGCATGTACATCGGGTTGCCGCTGCTGCAGACGCTCACGGTCGACGAGATGCGGGCCGTACTCGGGCACGAGCTCGGTCACTACAGCGGCGCGCACACCCGCCTCGGCGCGCCCGTCTACCGGGGCAGGGTGGCGCTGATCGCGGCCGTGCAGGGGCTCGGCAACCACCCGTTCGTGCAGCGGCTCTTCTCCTACTACGCCAAGCTCTACCTGCGGGTCTCCCAGGCGGTCTCCCGCCGCCAGGAGCTGGAGGCCGACTCGTTCGCCGTCGCGATCGCGGGCAGGGCGGCGATGGCGGGCGCGCTCAGGAAGATCCACGGCACCGCGCAGGCGTGGGAGCTGTTCATGGAGCGCTACATGGCGATGGCGGGCCTGGCGGGCAACAGGCCGTCCTCGGTGTTCGGCGGCTTCCGCGCGCTCATGGGCGATCCGGTACGGCAGGCCGAGCTGGCCGCGCTCGCCGAGCAGCCGGAGGAGACCTCACCGTACGACTCGCACCCGAGCCTGGCCGAGCGCCTTGCCGCGATCGACGCGCTGCCCGAGCCCGCCCACGTCCCCGATCCGCGCCCGGCCACGGCGCTCCTGCAGGACGCGTCGGTGGCCGCGCAGGCCGTCGAGCACTCGTTCTGGACCCAGGAGGCGCTCACCACCCTGCGTCCCGTCTCGTGGGAGGACCTGGTGGCCTACGGCATGTACGCGATGCGCAACGAGGAGGCGCTGCGCGACCTGGCCGTGGCGGGACAGCGGGTGATGGGGGCGGGCATGCCGTACCTCGACGCGGCCTTCGAGGCGCTGGCGCGCGGGCAGCACGCGGCGCTGGAGGCCGAGCTGCGCGGGCTCGGCTGGAACACCTCCGAGAAGCTGCTGGCGGGCGTGGTGGGTCAGGCGCTCGAGGCGACGCTCATCCAGCACGGGCAGGCGCGGTGGACGCTCTCGTGGTCGGGCCCCGCCAAGCTGCTGTTCGGGGACGGCGAGGAGGTGCTGGTGACGGAGTACGCCGCCCAGGTGGTCGCCGACCCTTCGGGCGTTCCCGGCATGCGCTCGTGGCTGGCCGGGCTGGGCGTGCAGCCCGACTTCGTCCCGGCCTGACCGGTGACCTGCGCGGATCTCACGTCCGTCCATGACCGTGCCGCCGGTCCCGTCGCTGGCCCGGCGGCACGGTGACTCGACGCTGACTCAGCGGGTGTCGGAGGAGTCGCCGGTCAGCGCCGCGCGGCCTGCTTCCAGACGCGCCACGGGGATGCGGAACGGCGAGCAGGACACGTAGTCGAGCCCCGCCTCGTGGCAGAAGTGGACGGAGTCGGGGTCGCCGCCGTGCTCGCCGCAGATGCCGAGCTTGAGGTCGGGCTTGGTCTTCCTTCCCTCCTCAGCCGCGATCTTGACGAGGCGGCCGACGCCGTCCCTGTCGAGGGTCTCGAACGGCGAGACGCCGAAGATGCCCATCTCCAGGTAGCGGGAGAAGAACGCCGCCTCGACGTCGTCGCGGGAGAAGCCCCACGTCATCTGGGTCAGGTCGTTGGTGCCGAAGGAGAAGAACTGCGCGGCCTCGGCGACCTGGCCCGCGGTGAGCGCGGCCCTCGGCGTCTCGATCATGGTGCCGATGAGCGCGTCGACGCCCGCCTCCTTGAGGATCGCGACGGCTTCCTCGCGGACCGCCTCCAGCTCCTGCACGGCGGCGACCAGCGGGATCATGATCTCCGGCTTGGCCCCGGGTACCGCGCGGGCCGCGTCGGCGATGGCTCTGACCTGCATGGCGAACAGGCCGGGGATGACGAGGCCGAGCCGTACCCCTCGCAGGCCGAGCATCGGGTTCTGCTCGTGCAGCCGCTTGACGGCGGCCAGCAGCGTGCGGTCCTTGTCGGAGGCGTCGCCCGTCGCGACCTTGATCGACAGGTTCACGAGGTCGGGCAGGAACTCGTGCAGCGGAGGGTCGATGAGGCGGATCGTCACCGGCCGCCCGTCCATGGCCTCGAAGATGCCGGTGAAGTCGGCCTTCTGCAGGGGTTCGAG
This sequence comes from Nonomuraea sp. bgisy101, assembly GCF_057708945.1. NCBI lineage: Bacteria > Bacillati > Actinomycetota > Actinomycetes > Streptosporangiales > Streptosporangiaceae > Nonomuraea > Nonomuraea sp. bgisy101. Next base: position 113,594 of record NZ_JBYITD010000014.1, on the reverse strand, counting down.
CGCGTCCAGCGCGGCCTGGCGCTCGTCGGCGTCGCCCGCCAGGACGAGGTCCTCGACGAGCTGCCTGCGGTCGCCGAGGAACATGTGCTCCGTACGGCACAGCCCGATCCCCTCGGCCCCGAAGCGCACGGCCCGGGCGGAGTCCTCGGGGGTGTCGGCGTTGGCCCGCACGCCGAGCCTGCGCACCTCGTCGGCGTGCCGCATGAGCCGGTCGACCGCCCGGACCAGCTCGTCGTCCGGCGCGTTGCCCTCGAAGTACTCGACGACGGCCGAGTCGACCACCGGCACCTCACCGAGGAAGACCTCGCCCGTGCTGCCGTCGATGGAGATGACGTCGCCCTCGCCGACGGTGACCCCGCCGGGCGCGGTGAAGCGGCGCTCGCCGGTGAAGACCTCCAGCTCCTCGGCCCCGCACACGCAGGTCTTGCCCATGCCGCGGGCGACGACGGCGGCGTGCGAGGTCTTGCCTCCGCGCGAGGTCAGCACGCCCCTGGCGGCGATCATGCCCGACAGGTCGTCGGGGTTGGTCTCGCGCCTGACCAGGATCACGTCCTCGCCGGCGGCGGCCAGCTCCACGGCCCGCTCGGAGGAGAAGACGGCCTTGCCGACGGCGGCGCCAGGAGAGGCGTTCATGCCCTTGGTGATGAGCTTGCGGTCGCCGTCGGCGGCGAACCTGGGGAACATCAGCTGGGCGAGCTGGTCGCCGCTGACCCTGCCCACGGCCTCGTCGAGGGTGATGAGGCCCTGGTCGACGAGCTGCGTGGCGATGCGGAACGCCGCGGCGGCGGTCCGCTTGCCCACGCGCGTCTGCAGCATCCACAGCTTGCCGCGCTCGATCGTGAACTCGATGTCGCACAGGTCGCGGTAGTGGTTCTCGAGCTTCTCCATGATCTGCATCAGCTCGTCGAAGGAGTTGCCGTCGATGCGCTCGAGCTCCTGCAGCGGGATGGTGTTGCGGATGCCCGCGACGACGTCCTCGCCCTGGGCGTTCTGGAGGTAGTCGCCGTAGATGCCCTGCTGGCCGGAGCCGGGGTCGCGGGTGAAGGCGACGCCGGTGCCCGAGTCCTCGCCGAGGTTGCCGAAGACCATGGCCACGATGTTCACCGCGGTGCCGAGGTCGGCGGGGATGCGCTCCTGACGGCGGTAGAGGATGGCGCGGGGAGCGTTCCACGAGTCGAAGACCGCCATGACGGCCAGTCGCATCTGCTCGCGCGGGTCGGAGGGGAAGTCCTTGCCCGTCTGCTCGCGCACGATGCCCTTGTACGTCTCGACCAGGCCCTGCAGTTCCTCGGCCGACAGGTCGGTGTCCTGGCGGGAGCCCTTGAGCGACTCGAGGGCGTGCTCGAACAGCTCGCCGTCGATGCCCTGGACGGTCTTGCCGAACATCTGGATGAGCCTGCGGTAGGAGTCCCACGCGAAGCGGTCGTTGCCGCCTGCCTGCTTGGCCAGACCGTGGACGGATTCGTCGTTGAGGCCGATGTTCAGGACCGTCTCCATCATGCCCGGCATGGAGAACTTGGCGCCTGAGCGCACGCTGACCAGCAACGGGTCGTCGGCCTGTCCGAGCTTCCTTCCCATGGCGGACTCCAGCGCCCCCAGGTGCTCGGCGACCTCCGCCTCGAGCCCGTCAGGGACCGCGCCCTCCGCCAGATAGTGGCGGCACGCCTGAGAGGTGATCGTGAATCCAGGGGGGACGGGCAGGCCGAGATTCGTCATCTCAGCCAGATTGGCGCCCTTTCCCCCGAGAAGATCCTTGAGATCCTTGTTGCCCTCGGTGAAGTCGTAAACGTACTTGGCCACCACAACTCCTTTGCGAACGCCTCCGTTCCGGACTCTACCGATACAGAACAGCTTGAAACTGCACTAGTCGGTTAAGTCGATGTTTCCCCTGCTCAGGGTACATGTACCGGTCTAATCCAATGGAAATTAATTGGTTTATACCAATTGGTGTAAACCAATTTCCGTAACGCAGTAGGCGGACATGACAACGGCGCCGGAGGTGATCTCCGGCGCCGTTCGTTCCCGCCCTAGACCAGTCCGGCCGCGCGCACGTACCGCATCAGCGGGCCGTCCTTCAGCCTGCCTTTCCGCTCGGCCTTGATCAGGTCCCTGGTGAGCCTGAGGACCTTCTCCCTGGCGTCCGCCTCTTCGCCCTCCTGCACCTTCATCCCCGCCTCGCGGATGTCCTCGTGGGCCTTGTACGCCAGGTCGGGCTCGATCCCGCCGGCCGCCTCCTGCTCCAGGACCGCCCTGTCGAAGCCGCCGAGCCACTTCTGCCAGCCCCCGGCGGGCGTGTACTCGGAGGCCTCCCCCGCGTAGGGATCGTCGCCCTCGTCGCCCTCGTCGCCCTCGGTGTCGCCGGGGCTCGGCGTCTGCGCCTCGGTCAGCGACTGCACCGAGGAGGGCGACGGCGACGGATTCGTCTCGGCGGTCGTGACGGCCACCGCGGTGGGCGTGGGCGAAGGCTCCTCCCCCCCACCGCTGTTGAGCGCCGTCACCCCGATCGCCACCGCCGCGATCAGCGCCACCCCCGCGAGCGCCTGCACCACCAGCTTCCTGTTCGGCGAGGAGGATCCTGACGCTCCCTCACCGGTCAGCATCGCGCCCGTCACGGGCACCGGGGCGCCGCGCATGTCCGTCGTCCGCGAAGGGTCATGGGCCGGCAGGACCGCCGTCGGGTTCGGCGCGGCAGGAGGGATCGGGTTCGGCACGGTCTGAGGGAAGGCGAAGGCGGCGAAGGCCTGCCGGACCTGCTCGGCGCCGTCGGGCCGCTCGGCGGGGTCCTTGGCCAGCATCGACAGCACCAGCCTGTCGAGCGCGGCCGGGACGTCGGGGCGCACCTGACTGGGCGGCACGGGCGTCTCGAAGACGTGCTTGCGCATGAGGTCGGCCGCGCCGCCCGAGAACGGCGGCTGGCCGCAGAGCAGCTCGTAGGCGACGCAGCCCAACGCGTACAGATCGGAGGCCGCGGTGCCCGCCTCGCCGTTGATCTGCTCGGGCGCGAGGTAGGCGGCCGTGCCGACGACGGTGCCGACCGTCGTCAGGCGGGAGGCCTCGCTGGCCACCTGCGCGATGCCGAAGTCGACGATCTTGAGTGTGCCGTCCGCGGTCCTGTGCAGGTTCGCGGGCTTCACATCACGGTGGATCACGCCCGCCTTGTGCGCCGCGTCGAGGCCCGCGGCGGCCTGGCTCATCAGCCGGCACACCTCGGGGATGTTGTACCTGTGCCCGTCGGCCAGCTCGTCGGCCAGGCTGCGGCCCGTCAACAGCTCCATCACCAGGTACGGGCGCCCGTCCTGCTCACCGGTGTCGAAAACGGTCACCACGTTGCTGTGCACGATCTGGGCGGCGGCCCGCGCCTCGCGAGCGAACCGCTCACGTGCCGCGGGCTGCGTCACCTGCGGAGCCAGAATCTTGACGGCGACAGCCCTGCCGGTCCGCGGGTCGTGTCCCCGCCAGACCTCGCCCATTCCACCGCGCCCGATCGGCTCGTCCAGCTGGTAGCGCCCGTCCAGCATCTCCGGCATATTTCCCGCCAATGGCTCAGAAGTCCTCGGTATTCCGAGCCAACCTATATCTTGACGACCCCGCCGAGTGGATTGATCGTCGGCGCCGCCGTCTCCGCGCCCTCGCGGGACGGCAGCCACAGCACGAACGTGCTGCCGCGTCCCAGCTGGGAGAAGACCGCCACCTGCCCACCGTGCGACTCCACGATCTGCCTGACGATGGCCAGGCCGAGTCCCGTGTGCCGGTCCCTGCGGCTCGCCTCGCCCCGCCAGAACCTGTCGAACACCCGCGGCCTGTCCTCCTCCGACAGCCCGGGGCCCGAGTCTCTGACCGCCACCCACAGCCAGCCGCCCTCGCGTCCCGCCGCCACCTCGACCCTGCCGCCGGGCGGCGAGAGCCGTACGGCGTTGGACAGGAGGTTGGCCACCGCCCTGCGGAGCGCGTCGTGATCGCCCGTCATGTCGAGCTCCCCGGCGAACGAGCCGGCCAGCGTGAGGCCCCGCTCTCGGGCCGGTGCCGCGTACTCCTCGCCCGCCTCGGCCGCCACCACGGCCAGGTCGAGGTCGGCGTCGGAGAAGGCGCTGCCCTGGCGCCTCGCGCTGGCCAGCAGGTCCTCGACCAGCCTGGTCATGCGGGTGGTCGCGCGATCCACGATGGCGACCGCGCGCTCCCGCTCCTCCTCCGTCGCCTCGGGCGAGGCCAGGACGGCGTCGACGTTGGTCCTGATGATGGTCAGCGGGCTGCGCAACTCGTGGGAGGCGTCGTCGATCAGCTGCCGCTGCGCCCTGAACGCCTCCTCCAGCCGGTCCAGCATCGTGTCGACGGTGTCGGCCAGGTCCCGCAGCTCGTCCTTCGGCCCCCCGAGCCTGATCCGCCTGGACAGGTCCATGGCCTGGATCTCGTCGGTGGTGCGGGTGATCGCCCTGACCGGGCGCAGCACCCCACCCGACAGGATCCAGCCGATGCCGAGGCTGGCCAGGAACAGGAAGGCGAGCGTGGCCAGCGAGTAGTCGCGCAGGGTGGCCATCGTCTTCACGTTGATGGCGTTCTCGACCTCCCTGACGTAGACGACCTGCTCTTTGCCCACCTGCTGGCCGTTGATGTACGTCTTGGCGAAGGCGGTCGTGTACGGCCGCTGCTCGGTCGTCATGGAGACGGCGAGATAGATGCCGCCGAGCACGAGCGCGGCCAGCAGGAACAGCAGCGCCGAGTAGAGCACGGTCAGCCTGAACCTGATCGTGTGGATCATGCGTTCTCCCTCAGCCGGTAGCCCCTGCTGATCACGGTCTCGATCAGGCCGTCCTCCTGCAGCTTGCGGCGCAGGTTGCCGACCGTGACGCGGACGGTGTTGGTGAACGGGTCGGCGTGCTCGTCCCACACGTGCTCCAGCAACTCCTCACTGGAGACGACATGGCCGGGCCTGGTCATCAGATAGTGGAGCACGCCGTACTCCTTCGGCGTCAGGGCCAGCGACCTGCCCCCGAGCGAGACCTCCATGCGTGCGGTGTCGATCCGCAGCGCTCCCACCTCCAGCACGGAGGTCCCGCCGGTCTCCCTGCGCAGCAGCGCCCGCACCCTCGCCAGCAGCTCGGGGAAGGCGAACGGCTTGACCAGGTAGTCGTCCGCGCCCTCGTCGAGACCCCTGACCCTGTCGTCGAGGCGGTCGCGGGCGGTCACCATGATGATGCGCACGCCGCTGCCCGTCGCCCGCGCCATACGGCAGAGCTGGAACCCGTCCCCTCCTGGCAGGTTGAGGTCGAGCAGCACCAGGTCGTAGCCGTTCAGCTGGAGCTTCTCCGCCGCCGTCGGCGCGTCGTAGGCGACGTCCACGGCATAGCCCGCACGGACCAGGCCGACGCGCAACGCGTCCACCAGGTCTTCTTCGTCCTCCACGACGAGCAGTCGCATGCTGTGCACCCTAGTTTCGGATGAGTCGTTCCGCGATGGGCGCGGCCCTGTCCATGGGGATGGCGAACCCGATGCCGATGTTCCCCCCGCCCCTGCTCGTGGCGATCGCGGTGTTCACGCCCACGACCTCTCCGCGCGCGTTGACGAGCGGCCCGCCCGAGTTTCCCGGGTTGATGGAGGCATCGGTCTGTACGGCGGTGCGCCGGCTGCTCCCCAGGCCGACCTCCCTGTCCAGCGCGCTCACGATGCCGGCGGTGACCGTGCCCGACAGTCCCAGCGGTGAACCGATCGCGAGCACCTGGTCGCCGACGGCCAGGTCGCCCGACCGGCCGAGGGTCGCGGGCGTCAGGCCCGAGGCGTCGTCGACCTCCAGCACCGCCAGGTCCTCGTCCTGGTCGGCGCCCACCACCCGCGCGCCGAGCCTGCGACCGTCGTTGAGCACCACGGTGGCCCTGGAGGCGGCGCCGACGACGTGGGCGTTGGTGAGGACGTGGCCGCTGCCGTCGATCACGAACCCGGAGCCGCCGCCCCGCCTGGTCTCGACCGAGACCACACTGGGCAGCACCTGGGCCGCGGTGCCACTGAGCCCCTGGCCCGGAGTCGCCCGGCCCGGAGTCGCCCGGCCCGGAGTCGCCTGGCCCGGAGTCGCCTGGCCTGGGCTCGCCTGGTCTGGCGTCGTCTGACCTGGGCTCGCCTGGCCCGGCATCGTCTGGTCTGGGCTCGCCTGGTTCGGGCTCGTCTGGTCTGGCGTCGGCTGGCCTGTGCTCAGCTGGCCGGGGCTCGGGCGCTGGACGGCGGGCGCGCTGGGCAGGGCCGCGGGGGCAGGCTCGGACCCTTCGACGAGCCTCACCCCCGCGACACCCGCCACCCCACCGGTGACCGCGGCCACGAGCGCCGCGGCCACCAGAACACGGCCCCTGGACGCGCCCGCCGCCTGGGTCCCCGCGGCAGGCGGTGGCACAGGCCGTTCGGGCAGACTCGAGGGAAGCTCCCTGGAGTGGAAGTCGGGACCGCGCGGGCGCGCCCCGAGACCCGGCATGAAGGACCGCGAGCCGCCGGAACCCGCACCCGACCCCCCAGCCACCCCCACACTCGCCTCCACGGCAGACCCCACGCCGACGGCCGCGCCCTGCGCCATGCCCGCGCCCTGCGCCATGCCCGCGCCCTGCACCACGCCCGTGCTGTGCGCCGTGCCCTCGCCCTCGCCGCCGCCCGCACCCGCACCTTCGCCCACCCTCGTGCTCATTATGTGGTTCCTCATTGTGTACTGGTTCATTATCCGCACCTCACGGCAGCCTGGAGAACCACAGCATCGACCCGAGCGCGGCCAGCGCCGCCAGCAGCAGACCCGCGCCGACGAACCACGGCCAGACCTCCTGCCGCTCGACGCGGAACCCGACCGAGGTGCCGATGTCGTCGTACACCGCCTGCAACTCGTCCCCGCTGGCCGCCTCGTAGAAGCCGCCACCGGCCGCGCGGGCGAGCTCCTGGAGCGCGGGCCCGTCCACCGGTACGGGAATCCGGTTGCCCTGGATGTCGATGGCGCCGGTCGGTGTGCCGTACGCGATGGTCGTGACCGGCACTCCGTGCTCGGCGGCCTCTCCCGCCGCCTCGGAAAGCGAGCGGCCCGTGGTGTTGGAACCGTCGGACAGCAGCACGATGTGCGCGGGCGGCGGCTCCTGCTCGGTGTCCAGCCGCCGGATGGCCTCCAGCGAGGAGTGAACGGCCTCGCCGATGGCGGTGCCCGAGGAGGTGGTGAGCCTGCCGAGCGCGCCCAGCACCGCCTGCCTGTCGGTCGTCGGCGGTACGGCGACGCCCGCCTGCCCGGAGAAGGCGACCAGCCCCAGGTTGAAGCGCGGCGGGAGGCCGTTGACGAACTGGCGGGCGGCCTCGCGGGCGGCGGTGAAGCGGTCGGGGGCGACGTCAGTCGCCTCCATGGAGGCCGACACGTCGAACGCGACCATGATCGTGGCCCGCTCCCTCGGCACCTGGACCTCGGCCGTCGGCCTGGCGAACCCGACCACCAGCAGCACCAGCATCGCAAGCAGGGCGGCGGCGGGCGCGTGCCTGCGCCACCCCGGGCTCTCGGGCGCGACCTTGTCCAGGAGGTCGAGGTTGCTGAAGCGGACCGCGTAGGCGCTGCGCCGCATGGACATCACCACGTAGGTCGCGGCGATGAGCGCGACCGGGATCAGCAGGAGCAGCCAGATCGGCGAAAGGAGCGTCATGCCGCGTCACCTCCCGGTCCCCGCCATGACGATGGCCGGGGGCGACCCACGGAGCCCGGCCCCTGCCATGACGGCACCCCAGGACCGGCCGGGCGCTCCATGGAGCCCGAGCCACTCCGTGACGGCACCCCAGGACCCGCCAGGCCCTCCACAGAACCCGGGCCACTCCGTGACGGCACCCCAGGACCCGCCGGACCGTCCGCGGAGTCCGGGCCTGTGGGGCGGGAGCGAGCGCCGTCCGGGGGACGCGCGGAAGGGCCCGCGAGGCGGGCGAGTCTGCGCTGGCGCAGCACGTGCTGGACGAGGTCGCGCACCCAGTCCCCGTCTGTCCGCAGGCGTAGGTGCGCGGCGCCGACCGAGCGCAGCCCTGCCGCGATCCGCTCCCGCTGCTCGGCGGCCGCCTGCGCGTACCGCCGCCGCAGCCGGGCGTCGCCCGTCGACACCTCCCTGCGCCGCCCGCTCTCCGGGTCGACGAGCGTCAGCACGCCGACGTCCGGCAGGGCGAGTTCGCGAGGGTCGACGACCTCGACGGCCAGCACCTGGTGTCCTGCCCCGAGCCGCCGTACCGCCCCCGCCCACGTCGACGGATCGTCGAGGAAGTCCGACACGACGACGACGAGCCCGCGCCGCCGTACCAGCCGCCCGAGCTGCTCGGCGGCGGCCCCGAGGAGCGGCTCCCGCACCCCTGGCGAGGTGCGGGGCAGCGCGAACATCGTCTGGAGCAGCGCCATCAGGTGCGGGCGTCCCGTCCTGGCCGGCACCGTACGGATCCCTCCGCCGTGAAGCAGGTGGGCGCCGATCCTGTTGCCGGTGCGCTGGGTCAGGAATCCGACGGCCGCGACGGCGGCCAGCGCCAGCTCCCGCTTCTCCATCGCGGCCGTGCCGAAGTCCATGCTCGCGGTGGCGTCGAGAAGCGCCCAGATCTCCAGCTCCCTGTCCACGATCAGGTCCCTGACGTGCGGCGAGTCGGTGCGGGCGGTGACGTTCCAGTCGATCCGCCGCACGTCGTCGCCCACCTGGTACGGCCTTGCCTCGGCCGGCTCGCTGCCCTGCCCTGGCACGAGGCCGAGGTGCTCGCCCTGCAGCAGGCCGTCGAGGCGCCGGGTGACGACCAGTTCGAGCCTGCGCAACGCCGGTTCGGCGGCGAGGTGGTTCCTCATGCCGCCTCCTGCTGCGGGGCGATCACCGGCATCGGCACGGCCTCGATGAGCCGGTCGACGACGCTCCTGGCGGAGACGCCGTCGGCGAGCCCGTCGAACGACAGCACGAGCCGGTGCGCGATCACGTCGTGCGCCAGCGCGCGCACGTCGTCGGGCAGCACGTACTCCCTGCCCCTCATCAGTGCCAGGGCCCGCGCCGCCGCCAGCAGGCCGAGCGTGGCGCGCGGCGATGCGCCGAACGCCAGCGCCCGCCCGACGTCCTGCAGGCCGTGTCTGGAGGGCTCTCTCGTGGCGTGGACCAGGCGCACCGCGTACTCCGCGATCGCATGGTGGACGAACACCTCCTCCGCTCGCCGTTGCAGCGCGACGATCCGTTCAGGGTCGAGTACGGCCTGCGGAACGGGCGGGTCGACGCTCATCCGGTAGACGATCGCCAGTTCCTCCGACTCACTGGGATAGCCCACGTCGATCTTCATCAGGAAGCGGTCGCGCTGCGCCTCGGGCAGGTGGTAGACGCCCTCGGACTCGATCGGGTTCTGTGTGGCCAGCACCAGGAACGGCGCGGGCATGGGGTGGGTGACGCCGCCGATGCTGACCTGGCGCTCCGCCATGATCTCCAGCAGCGCCGACTGCACCTTGGCGGGCGCCCTGTTGATCTCGTCGGCGAGCACGAGGTTGGCCATGACGGGTCCGAGTTCGATGTCGAAGCTCTCGGTGGACGGGCGGTAGATCCTGGTTCCGACGATGTCGGAGGGCACCAGGTCGGGTGTGAACTGGATGCGCGCGAACGACCCGCCGACCACCGTGGCGAGTGTCTCGGCGGCGAGCGTCTTGGCGATGCCCGGCACTCCTTCGAGCAGGCAGTGGCCTTTGGCGAGGACGGCGACGACCAGGCGTTCGACCATGTGGTCCTGCCCGACGATCACCCTCTTCACCTCGAACAGCGCCCGTTCCAGCAGCTCTGGTTCGGTCATGGCTGGACCGGCCGCGGGCAGTCGTCCAGCACGACCCTCAGCTCGACGGCCTGCGGGCCGGGGTCGGCGAAGGAGGCGGCGCTCCCCGTCATGACGAGCGCGACACCGGCCAGGACGACGGCCCCCACCTTCCAGCGTGATGTGCGTGCCATGGATCCTCATGTCCCTTCGTAGGTTCACGAGGAATGTCATCAAACCGCCACGAAAACCGGCGTAACGCTCGCCTTTATCTGAATTTTCGGTCGCGCACCGCTGCGGCCGTGGAGAGCTTTACCGGGCCTTTCGGTCGCGCGACCTACGATCCCGGCATGATGTCACCCTTCAAGCGTTACCTCGCCGAAGAGATCGCACTCGATCACGTCGAAGGGCTCATCCCCCGCCGCGAAGCCCTGCGCAGGCTCGGCCTGCTCGGACTCGGCCTGCCCGCCGCCACCGCGCTGCTGACCGCGTGCGGGGCGGGCGCGGAGGGCGCGGCGACGGCCACGCCCACGCCCGGTCCCGCGTCCGGCGCGCCCGTCTCCCCCGCAGGACCCTCTCCGCTTCCGGCCGAGGCCGTCACGTTCGCGGGGCCCGAGGGCGTCACTCTGCTGGGAGCGTGGGCGCAGGCACAGGAGCCCAAGGGCGCGGTCCTGGTCATCCACGAGAACCGCGGGCTCAACGACCACACCCGCTCGGTCGCGGGACGGCTGGCGGCCGACGGCTACTCCTCGTTGGCGCTCGACCTGCTGTCGCGCGAGGGCGGCACGGACTCCTTCGGCGACACCGCGCAGGTCACGGCCAAGCTCGGCGAGATCCCGCCCGAGCGGTTCGTCGCCGACATGAAGGCCGCGCTGGGCGAGCTGTCCAGGCGGGAGAACGGCGCGAGGCTGGGCATGGTGGGGTTCTGCTTCGGCGGCGGCATGACGTGGCTGCTGCTGGCCAACGCGGAGCCGCGGCTGTCGGCGGCGGCGCCGTTCTACGGCCCCCTGCCCGACGGCGCCGACTTCGCCGGCAGCAAGGCGGCCGTCCTCGGCATCTACGCCGAACTGGACGACAGGGTGAACGCCACCCGCGACGCGGCGCGGACCGCGCTGGAGAAGGCGGGTCTCAAGCACGAGATCGTCACCTTCCCCGGCGTCGGCCACGCGTTCTTCAACGACACGGGCCCGCGGTACAACGCGCAGGCCGCGGCGCAGGCCTACCAGCGGGTCATCGCCTGGTTCGGCACGTACCTGGCCTGAGCTCAGCCGTTGTCGATCTTGACCTGGTACTTCCACTCGGCCCACGCCCACGGCTGCCCGTACGTGCCGGTCGAGCATCCGGGCCGCGTGCCGCAGACGTCGGCCCGGACGTCGAAGCGGTACGTGCGAGCCGAGTACGGATCGACGAGGTCATAGGTCTCGACGGGCTTGGCCGCCGAGGTGGTGAACGTCCTGGGGATGCGCGCGACGCCGTTCCCCCAGATGCGCATCGAGAACCTGCCGCCCTCGAAGGCGCGGCCGAACATGAACCTGATCTTGCGCTGGTGCCGCACAAAGCTGACCGACAGCACCCGCATCTGGCCGTTGACGTGCGAGAAGGCGATCTGCCCGTAGTCGAAGGACTGGCGGCGGCCGGGCGGCTCGAAGGTCTCCTGCGCGTCGCCGACCGGGCAGCCGAGGACGGCGCGGCCGCCGAGCAGGTCGTAGCGGATCCGGATCTGCTGGTCGCGGATCTCGAAGTCGCACGTCCGCGCGGACGCGGGGGCGGCGGGGAAGGCCAGGGCGGCGGACGCCACGACGAGGGCGGCCGCGGCGTTGAGCCCGCTCATGCGTCCGCCGACACCGACACGGTCCACCCCTGGCGGCAGACGTCGCCCAGCGGCTTGTCGTCGCAGCCGCGCACGCGGAAGGTGAAGTGGCCGCCGGGCCCGTGGAAGGAGGCCGTCCCGCGTACCCGCAGCCCGTCGCGCCTGGTGTAGGTGCCGTTCGCGATGTGCGTGGAGCGCACGAGGATCTCGAAGTAGTCGTAGTTGAACGGGTTGCTCGGGCCCCACCTGACGTAGGCCCTGCCGTCCTTGCCGTAGGCCGCGACGATCATGCGCCCGCCCTGGTCGGGCGACCAGGCGATCTGCCCGTTGGCGAAGGTCTGGCGGCGGGCGTTGCTGTTGGCGATGCCCTTCTCGGTCGAGGCGGGGCAGCCGAACACCCCGCCCTCACCGCCCATCGTCTGCCAGTACTCGCCGATGAGGCCGTAGGGCTGGATCGCGCAGGAGCTCGTCCTCGCCTGGGCGGGGGTGGCCGCGCCCGCGACGGCGAGCGCGGCGACCATCCCGAGAGTGATTGCTCGTCTCATGGGCGAAAACGTAGATCGCGCCCCGGATGGCCTACATGAGTACAGGGGTACTCAGATCCGGCGGAGAGGGGACTCATCGCCCATCCCCGCCGGCCGACCGCCGGTCGGCGGGCGGAGCCGCCCGCCGACCCCAGGCTCAGTCGTTGAGGTGCTGGCGGAGGTAGGACTCGACCTGGTCGAGCGCGATGCGCTCCTGCCCCATCGAGTCGCGCTCGCGGATGGTCACGGCATGGTCCTCGAGGGTGTCGAAGTCGACCGTGATGCAGAACGGCGTGCCGATCTCGTCCTGGCGGCGGTAACGGCGGCCGATGGCGCCCGCGTCGTCGAACTCGACGTTCCAGCGCCTGCGCAGCTGGGCGGCCAGGTCCTTGGCCTTGGGCGACAGGTCGGCGTTCCGCGACAGCGGCAGGACCGCGACCTTGACGGGCGCGAGCCTGTGGTCGAGGCGCAGCACCGTGCGCTTCTCCATGACGCCCTTGGCGTTGGGAGCCTCGTCCTCGTTGTAGGCGTCCAGCAGGAAGGTCAGCGTGGCGCGGTCGACACCGGCGGCAGGCTCGATGACGTACGGCACGTAGCGCTCGCCGGTGTCCTGCTCGAAGAACGACAGGTCGACACCCGACGCCTTGGAGTGGGCGGTGAGGTCGAAGTCGGTGCGGTTGGCGATGCCCTCGAGCTCACCCCACTCGGAGCCGGCGAAATTGAAGCGGTACTCCACGTCGACGGTGCGCTTGGAGTAGTGGGACAGCTTCTCCTTCGGGTGCTCGTAGAGGCGGAGATTGTCCTTGTTGATGCCCAGGTCGGAGTACCAGCGGTAGCGCTCGTCGATCCAGTACTGGTGCCACTCCTCGTCGGTGCCCGGCTTGACGAAGAACTCCATCTCCATCTGCTCGAACTCGCGGGTGCGGAAGATGAAGTTGCCCGGCGTGATCTCGTTGCGGAACGACTTGCCGATCTGGCCGATGCCGAACGGCACCTTCTTGCGCGCCGACTGCTGCACGTTGGCGTAGTTGATGAAGATGCCCTGCGCGGTCTCGGGGCGCAGGTAGGCCAGGCCCGACTCGTCCTCGACGGCGCCGAGGTAGGTCTTCAGCAGGCCGCTGAACTGGCGCGGCTCGGTGAAGGTGCCCTTGTTGCCGCAGTTGGGGCAGGTGATGTCGGCCAGGCCGTTCTCGGGGGCCTTGCCGTGCTTCTCCTCGTAGGCCTCGATGAGGTGGTCGGCGCGGAAGCGCTTGTGGCAGGACTGGCACTCGGTCAGCGGGTCGGTGAAGGTCTCGACGTGGCCGCTGGCCTGCCACACCTCAGGGGCCAGGATGACGCACGAGTCGAGGCCGACCACGTCTTCGCGGGCCTGCACCATCGACAGCCACCACTGGCGCTTCACGTTGTTCTTCAGCTCGACGCCCAGCGGACCGTAGTCCCACGACGCGCGCAGGCCTCCGTAGATCTCGCTCGAGGGGTAGACAAGCCCCCGTCGCTTGGCGAGGCTGACGATCGTGTCCATGACGTCGGTCCGGCGTGCCATTGGCTGAATCTCTTTCCGGCTGGAGGTCGGCGAGTGGAATGATGAGATCCCAGCTTAGGGGACATCCGGCCGCCTCCGCGCGCGACTATACGTCTCAGCTGGAAAGGTAGACGTCCTCGAAGGCGCTGGGCTCGTTGACCATGAGAATCATGAGGGGATACATCGCCATCCTGGCGGCCGACAGCGCGCGGCGGTAGAAGCCCGCGCCCTCCCACTCGCTGACCAGGGCCCACAGGTTGGGCTCGTCGACCGAGCGGCACAGTCGCCCGCGCAGGTAGCCGGGCTGCGCGGCGAGCACGTCGATGATCTCCTGGCCTTGCTTGAGGAACTCTTGGGAGCGGGCCTCGGGGACGGTGTAGCGAATCAGTGCGAGCACACGATCCAGGATGTCAGACAAGAGGCCTATCCTGATGCGTGCTCTTCAGGATCCGCCGCTCCCAGCTCGCGCTCGCCGCCGCGGCCGCCTACCTCGGCGTGGTCGGCTATCTGAGCGTCGCCACCCTCCTGGGGCAGGTCGACGAGCTCAGCGGCGAGAGCCCGCTCGGGGAGCTCACCTCACCTGTCTCGCTCCTCCCTTACGGCCTGCGCCGCCTGGGGCTCCTGCCTTCCGCCGCCGGTGCCTACACGATCGCGGGCGTCGTCCAGACGGTGCTCATCTGGCTGCTCGTCAGGGGCCGCCGCCCCGCCGAGACGCTCGGCCATCTGGCGGACGGCTACCGGCGAGGCCGGGTGGCACTGGCCGTCTCCCTGGCGTACCTGCTGCTCGTTACCGCGGCCGCGGTGTTCGGGATCGTGGCGGCCGCGCACGAGGCGGGCAGCTTCGCCCTCATCTACTGGATCCCGCTCGCGCTCCCCCTCTCGCTGGCCGCGTCGTACCTGCCGGGCTCGCTGCTGCCCATCGGGATGATCCAGGCGTGGGTTGTGTGGCGAATCTTCAGGGGCGGGCGGGTGCCGCGCTAGGCTCGTGAGGTGGCCACTCGAAAGCCCCTCCCGCCTGGCGAGCAGTTCTTCACGCCCGGCGCCACGGGCCTGCGCAAGGCGGTCGAGCAGCGCAGCGCCGTCCCCATCACGTTCCTGTTCACGCAGGTGCCGCGCTGGGTCGCGCCCGTGCTGCTGGTGATCCTGCTGCTGGCGGGGTTCGCTCTCGACAGCTGGCTGGGCGGGGTCGCGGTGGTGCCTGTGGTCGCCTTCGTCGGATGGCTCGCCTACCTGTCGTGGCCCTCGCTGGGGGCGGGCGGCAAGCTGCTGCGCGTGGCGATGCTGACCTTCCTCGTCCTCGTGGCGGCCGACAGGTTCGGCGCCTTCTAGTACTCAAGGTCCATCCAGGGGATCCGACCTCGGCGTGACGCGAGCTGTCTCCGCCGTGACGTACGGTCCGGAGTCATGCGTCGTTTTCTGGCCGGTGTCGTGCTCGTGCTGTGCGCCACGGGCGCCGGTTGCCTGCCCGGCCTGGGCCCGCTGGAGCTGCCCGCGATGACGTCCGCCGGGCTGGGCGAGCGCTACGCCGCCAACGGCGCGGTCGCCGGACGTGGCCGCCAGCTCCTGGCCTATGACGAGGCCGGCGACGGCCGGGCGATCGAGGTGGTCGGCGATCTGGCCGCGGCCACGAAGGTGATCGTCTTCGTGCCCGGCACCGGGTTCGGCCTGCACGACTTCGACGGCACCTCCGCCTCCCCCGCGGGCGCGGCCAGGACGTTGTACGCCAGGGCGGCGGCGCTGGAGCCGGGCGCGAAGGTGGCGGTCATCGGCTGGCTCGGCTACGACGCGCCCGAGATGACCGACTGGGACGTGCTGACCACGCTGCCGGCCGCCAAGGGCGCCAGGGCGCTCCGCGAGCTGGTGGCGGCCCTGGACGGTAAGGAGCGGATCAGCCTGGTCTGCCACAGCTACGGCACGGTCGTGTGCGGGAAGGCGGCGCCCGGGCTGCCCGTCGACGACATCGTCGCGCTGGGCAGCCCGGGCATGGGCGTGGCCACCGGGGCCGAGCTGCGCACGCCCGCCCGGGTGTGGGCCGCGCTGTCCAGGAAGGACGACGTGTTCAGGGCGGGTGTACGGATCGGCCCCGTCGGGTTCGGCGCCGATCCCGTCGGCGACGGATTCGGCGCCAGGGTCTTCGACGGGGGCGACGGCGGCCACAACGACTACCTGCGTCCCGGCAGCGCCACCCTGGACACCGTCACCTCCATCGCGCTCAGTGGGACAGCATCGTGTAGTTCGGGAAGTTGCCGGGCAGCCGCTCACCCTGCCGCCCTTGGGTGACGGCCCGCACCAGCAGGTCGCCGCCCACGAACGCGCCGCGCCACGACGCTCCGAGCCCGCCGAACAGCTCCTCCCTGTCGCCGCGTGAGCGGGGCTGGTTGATCCCCACCTTGAACGCCCGTACCTCGCCGGCCAGCCGCTCGGCCGTCTCCCGCGCGTCGCAGGAGATCGTGGCCACGAGCGCGCCGTTGCTGGCGTTCATCGCGGCCAGCAGCTCGGCCTCGGTGTCGACCAGGACGAACGTGTCCACAGGACCGAACGGCTCGGCGTGGAACAGCGGCGAGGAGCGGGGCGGATCGAGCAGCGCCACGGGAGCGAAGTAGGCCTCGCCCTCCACTTCAGGCCCCCGGTAGAGCGGTACCGCGCCCTTCGCGATCGCCTCCTCCACCTGGTCGGCCAGCTCCTTGGCCTTGGAGGCGTTGATGAGCGGCCCGAAGTCCAGCTCGGGCAGCGGGTCGCCGGGGGCCTCGACCTGGAGCGGATGGCCGTACCTGAGGTCCCGGACGGTTCCGAGGTAGGTGGCGAGGAAGTCGTGGAACAGCTTCCGCTGCACGACGAAGCGCGGGTAGGCGGTGCAGCGCTGCTTGCCGTAGTCGAAGGACTTCCTGATCTGCCCGGCCAGCAGGTCCCAGTCGGAGTAATCCCACACACCCCAGCAGTTGAGCCCCTCCTGCTCAAGGACGTGCCGGCGGCCTGCCAGGCCCGCGCCACCGGCGAGCGAGGTGGCCACCTGGGCGCCGACGTCCCTGCCGCCGACGAACGACACGCAGCCCAACTCCCGCGCGCCCACCAGGACCGGCGACAGCTCCGCGCCGCCGCCGCTGACCAGCGTGAACGGCAGCCCTTCGCGCACGGCGAGCGCCGTGGCCAGCGTGAGGCAGGACAGGCCGCCGTCGGTGGGCGTCTTGGCGACGACCGCGTTGCCCGCCAGCGCCTGGACGAGCATCGCGTGCATGAGCACGCTCATCGGGTAGTTCCAGCTGGCGATGTTGCTGACCGGACCCGGCAGGGGCGTGCGGCCCTCGATCATGCGGTCGATCTCGTCCAGGTACCAGCGGACACCGTCGAGGCAGCGGTCCACGTCCGCGCACGCCGTACGCCATGGCTTGCCGATCTCCCAGACCAGCAGCAGCGCGAGCAGGTCGCGGTTGGCCCGCATGGCCTCGACGGCGCCTGCGACCCGCGCCTTGCGTTCTGACAGCGGGACGTGCCGCCACTGGCGGTGCTCCTCGACGGCCGCGTTGACCGCCCGCGCCGCGCCCGCTCTGTCCATGCGCGGCGGACCTGCGGTGGCCGTGCCGTCGATCGGCGAGAAGACGGGCGAAGGACGGCCGTCGCGCTGCCAGAGGCCGCCCCAGTGGTTGAGCACCCTGTCGTCGTGGAAGGCCTCGGGCGCCACCGTGCGGCAGCCTTCGTAGGCGTCGGACCAGGCGGTCCCCGGCTTCAGCATGAACGCCTCCTCAGTCCGACCAGTCGACGGCCGGGATCGTCTCGAACTCCTTGACGGCGTCGAGCGCGGGCCCCATGGCCGCGTTGGCCTCGCGCTCGACCATCACCTCGACGAGCACGGGAAGCCTCTCCTTCTCCGCCTCCTTGGTCGCCCACGCGAGGGCGTCGCGGATGTCGCCGGGCGCCTCGACCCTGCGCGCGGGGCAGCCGAACGCCTCCATGGCCTTGACGTGGTCGACGCCGCCCAGCTCCACCGCGTAGTTCATGCCGTAGGGGATCTCCGCCTGGCGGATCAGGCCGAGGTACTCGTTGTTGATCATCACGATGACGAAGGGGATCCTGTACTGCGCGGCGACGGCCACCTCCTCCATCAGGAACTGGAAGGAGTAGTCGCCGACGACGGCGACGACCTGGCGTTCGGGGCAGGCGAGCTTGACGCCCGTCGCCGCCGAGACTTCCCACCCGAGCGGGCCCGCCTGCCCGCAGACGAGGTAGCGCCTGGGCAGGTAGGTCTTCTGGAACTGGCCCGACCAGATCTGGTAGAGGCCGATGGCGGTGACGAACGTGGTGTCCCTGCCGTAGAAGTCGTTGATCTCCCTGAACACCCTGGGCGGTTTGATCGGCACGTCGTCGAAGTCGTCCCTGCGGGGCATCGTGCTGCGCAGCGTGTCCACCCTCTTGATCCACTTCGTGCGCGTTCGCTCCGGGACGGCCTTCGCCTCCCCTGCGGCGCTCTTCGCCAGTTCGGCCAGGAACGGCCTGGCGTGCGAGACGATGCCGAGGTCGGGCTCGAAGACCTTGCCGAGCTGGGTGGGCTCGATGTCGACGTGGATGAACGTGCGGCCCCTGCGGTAGACGTCCAGCTCGCCCGTGTGCCTGTCGCCGAACCTGGCGCCTACCGCCAGCACGACGTCGCTCTCCAGGAAGACCGCGTTGCCCCATCTGGTCTGGGTCTGGATGCCCGCCATGCCGGCGAACAGCTTGTGATCCTCGGGGAAGGCGCCCTTGCCCATGAGCGTCACCTGCACCGGGATCCGCAGCCGCTCGGCCGCCTCCCGCAGCTCCTCCGCCGCGTCCGCGCCGATCACGCCGCCGCCGGCCAGGATGAGCGGCCGCTTCGCGGCCTCCAGCAACTCCAGCGCCCGCCGTACGGCCTGCGGCCGCGGCCCTGGGATCTCGACGGGCAGCGGCGCGTCGAGCGCGGGATCGTACAGGCAGGTGCCGCGCTGCACGTCGATCGGCAGGTCGATGAGAACCGGCCCCGGCCGGCCCGACCTGGCGATCCTGAACGCCTCGCGGAACACCCACGGCGCCTGGGCCGGCTCCTTCAGCTGGACCGCCCACTTGGTGACCGGCTTGGCGATCTCCACGATGTCGACGGCCTGGAACGCCTCCTGGTGCAGCTTGGCGGTCGCGGCCTGGCCGGTGACGCAGATCATCGGGATGGAGTCGGCCAGCGCGGTGTAGAGCCCGGTGATCATGTTGGTGCCGGCGGGGCCGCTGGTGCCGATGCAGACGCCGACGTTGCCGGTCACGCGGGCCCAGCCGTCGGCGGCATGGGTGCCGCCCTCCTCGTGCCGGACCGTGACGTGCCGGATGGAGCTGGTGCGCAGCGCCGCGTAGAGCGGCAGGATGGCGGCGCCGGGGATGCCGAAGACCGTGTCCACGCCCTCCGACTCCAGGACCGAGACGACCGCCTCCATGCAGGGGATCCGGTTCATGCGCTGTTGATCCTCTCGATCACTTTCAGCAGGGCGGAGTGGTCGAGCGAGCCGAGGCCCTGGGCTCTGGCCGCGGCGACGAGCTGGGTGACGATGGCGGTGAGCGGGAGCGACAGGCCCGCGTCCCTCGCGGCCGCGGTCGCGATGCCCATGTCCTTGTGGTGCAGGTCGACGCGGAAGCCCGGGGTGAACTCGCGGGCGACCATGCTGTGGCGCTTGAGCTCGAGGATCCGCGAACCGGCCAGGCCGCCCGCGAGCACGTCGAGACCCTTGGCCGCGTCGACGCCCGACGCCTCCATGAGCAGGATCGCCTCGGCGACGAGAGCGTAGGTGCCGCCCACGACCAGCTGGTTGGCGGCCTTCACGGTCTGGCCCGCCCCCGGAGGACCGACGTGCACGATCGTCTTCCCGACGGCATGGAAGACCGGTAACGCTCTCGCGA
Source organism: Nonomuraea sp. bgisy101 (assembly GCF_057708945.1). Lineage (NCBI taxonomy): Bacteria > Bacillati > Actinomycetota > Actinomycetes > Streptosporangiales > Streptosporangiaceae > Nonomuraea > Nonomuraea sp. bgisy101. The sequence goes on along the minus strand of NZ_JBYITD010000014.1, from coordinate 94,111 downwards.
AGTCCTCCTCCGCGCCGCCGACCATGATCGAGAGACTGCCCTCGATCGCGCCCCTCTCGCCGCCGCTGACCGGGGCGTCGAGCGCTCTCAGCCGCTCGGCGAGCCGGCGCGACGTGCCGGGGTCGATCGTGCTCATGTCGATGTACAGCAGGTCGGGCCCGCCGTACTCGACGATGTCGGGAAGGACCTCCTCCACCTGCGGCGAGTCGGGCAGCATGGTGATGACCACGTCCGCGCCCGAGATCGCCTCCTTCGCGCTGCCCGCCGTCCTGCCGGGGCGGTCGGGGGCGAGGTCGAAGCCGCGGACGTCGAAGCCCGCCCTGTCGAGGTTCGCGGCCATGGGCGCGCCCATGATGCCGAGACCGATGAAGCCGATCCTCATGCCGTCCTCCAGTCGAACGCGCCCTGGCCCTCGTGCCGGTATTCCAGGCCGATGTGACCCCCGTAGGCCTCCAGCCGCTCGAAGATCTCCCGGTACGGCATGCGCCCGCTGCCCGGGTGGCCGCGCCCCGGGTCGTCGGCGATCTGGACGTGGCCGAACCTGTGCGCCTGGGTGTCGATCAGGTCGAGCACGTCCTCGCCCATGCGGTGCAGGTGGTAGAGATCGGCCAGGAACTTCACGTTGTCGCGGCCCACGTCGTCGATCACCTCGAAGGCGCGCTTGGACGAGGTGATGGGGTAACGCGGGTTCTCGTAGGTGTTGAGCGCTTCGACGACGACCGTCGCGCCGATGTCCGCGGCTCTGTCCGCGGCTTTCCTCAGGTTGGCCGTGGCGACGCGGCGACACTCGGGGGTGTCGTCGGCGTTGCCGTACAGGGCGTTGAGTATCCGGCAGCCGAGGCTCCCGGCCAGCTCGACCGCCGCGTCGACGTTGGCGAGGAACCTGTCGGTGCTGGTCAGGACGCCCCTGTCGCCGCCCGGCATGTCGCCCGCGTCGAAGTTGAGCGCCACGAGCCGGACACCCGCGTCGTCCACGGCGGACCTGAGCGCCTGAAGTTCGGCCTTGGGCGGGGTGGGGCCGTCGAACGGCCACCACATCTCGACCGCGTCGAAACCCGCCCGAGCGGCGGCGGAGGGGCGATCCAGGAGGGGGAGGTCGGTGAAGAGGATGCTCAGGTTGACGTCGAATCTCAGCACAGCGCCCGCCCTTCCTTCCCTGACCCGCGCTCGCTCCCCAGCCCGCACGCACGTCGTCGCCGGCTCCGGACCGCCCGTTCGCCCGACACGGCACCCCGCCCGCTGGGGCCCGCCCTTCGCACGTGTGTGACGGCACCCCGCCTGCCGGGGCCCGTCCCTCGCGCGCGTGGGACGACACCCCGCCGCCGCTTGGGGCGCGGAGACTCGACCATCGCCCTGACCCGCCACCTCCCCCGGCCCGGCGGCACGGCGGTCACGACGCCCGGCCCCTCCACCGCTCCCACGCCGACCACCGCGGGCCAGGCACAAGCCCGGCTTCCTCCCGCACCGGCCACGACGACGACCCGCCCCCGCGGCCGGGCAGACGCAACGCCGGACACGACGCCCGACCCCTCCACCGCTCCCACGCCGACCACCGCGGGCCAGGCACAAGCCCGGCTTCCTCCCGCACCGGCCACGACGACGACCCGCTCCCGCGGCCGGGCAGACGCAACGCCGGACACGACGCCCGACCCCTCCGCCGCTCCCACGCCGACCACCGCGGGCCGGCCGTACCCGCGGCTTCCTCGCACATCCGTCACGACGGCCCGTCCCAGGGTCGGCGGCTCGCCCCGCAGGACACTCAGCCCCCCGGTCGGCGGCGTGGCGGTCACGACGCCTCCCTGATCGGGCGGCCTGCGAGGACCGATCGCATGAGTCTGGCCGTCTCCGAAGGCGTCCTGCCGACCCTGACCCCCGCCGCCTCCAGCGCCTCCTTCTTCGCCTGCGCCGTACCCGACGAGCCGGACACGATCGCCCCCGCGTGGCCCATCGTCTTCCCCTCGGGCGCCGTGAACCCCGCCACGTACGCCACCACGGGCTTGGTCACCCGCGCCGAGATGAACGCCGCGGCCCGTTCCTCCGCGTCGCCCCCGATCTCCCCGATCACCACGATCGCCTCGGTGGCGGGGTCGTCCTCGAAGGCTCGCAGGCAGTCGATGTGCGTGGTCCCGATCACCGGGTCGCCGCCGATGCCGACCGCCGTGGAGAACCCGAGGTCCCGCAGCTCGTACATCAGCTGGTAGGTCAGCGTCCCCGACTTCGACACCAGCCCGATCCTGCCGTGGCCCGCGATGTCCGCCGGGACGATCCCGGCCGACGCCTGCCCTGGGCTGATGAGTCCGGGACAGTTCGGCCCGACCACTCTGGTACGGCCTCGCGCCTTGGCCAGGAACCGCAGTGTGTCGTGCACGGGAACGCCCTCGGTGATCACCACGCAGAGCGGCATCGCCGCCTCGGCCGCCTCCTCCACCGCGGCCCCTGCGAACCTCGGCGGCACGAACACCACCGACACGTCCGCGCCGGTCTCCTCCATCGCCTCGGCCACCGTGCCGAAGACCGGCACCTTCCTGTCGCCGAAGTCCACCGACCTGCCGCCCTTGCCGGGCGTCACGCCCGCCACGATGTCGGTGTCGGCCGCCAGCATCCTGGCGGTGTGCCTCGCGCCCTCCGCGCCGGTCATGCCCTGCACGAGGACCCTGCTGTCCTTGGTCAGAAAGATCGCCATCACGCACCTGCCGTCGCGAGCCTGGCCGCCAGCTCGGCGGCGCCGTCCATCGTGGAAACCTGCCGGAGCGCGGGGTGCCTGGCGTCGCTGAGGATGCGCCTGCCCACCTCGGCGTTGTTGCCGTCCAGCCGGACGACGATCGGGCGCGCCCGGCCGCGCTCGCCGAGGAGTTCGAGCGCGGAGACGATGCCGGTGGCGACGGCATCGCAGGTGGTGATCCCGCCGAACACGTTCACCAGCACCGATCGGACGTCGGGGTCGGACAGGATGATCTCCAGTCCGTCGGCCATCACCTTGGCCGACGCGCCGCCGCCGATGTCGAGGAAGTTCGCCGGCTGGGCGCCTGCCTGGGCGACGACGTCGAGCGTGCTCATGACCAGGCCCGCACCGTTGCCGACGATGCCCACCTGGCCGTCGAGCTTCACGTAGTTGAGACCGCGCCTGCGCGCCCTGGCCTCCAGCCCGTCTCCTTCGTCCTCCCGCTCCGCCCACTCCCCCACGGGACAGCCTGCTTCCCGCTCCCCCACGGGACGGCCGGCTTCCCGCTCCCCCACGGGACGGCCGGCTTCGCGAGCCGCCTGCCCGCCGTGCGGCCCCTCGTGCCTGAACAACCCGTTGCCGTCCAGCGTGATCTTCCCGTCGAGGGCCACGATGCGCTGGTCGGTCGTGCAGGCCAGCGGGTTGACCTCGACCAACAGGGCCCCCTCCTCGACCATCACGCGCCACAACCGGTCGAGCACCGGCGCTGCCGCGTCGGGCAGCCCCGCCGTACGGGCGAGCGCCGCCCCGTCCACCCCGCCGAGGGCGTCGATCGGCACCTTCGCCAGCGCCTCGGGCCTGGTCGCGGCGACCTCTTCGATGTCCATACCGCCTTCTGTGGACACCATGGCGAGGAAGCAGCCGTTCGCCCGGTCCACGAGAAAGGCGGCGTAGTACTCCTCGAACGGCACCGTGGCCTCCTCGACGAGCACCGAGTGGGCGGTATGCCCCTTGATATCCATCCCGAGGATGCGGCCCGCCGCCTCTTCCGCCGCGGCAGGTCCCGCCGCGGGCTTCACCCCTCCCGCCTTGCCCCGGCCTCCGGTCTTGACCTGGGCCTTGATGACAACCGGGGTGTCCAACTCCGCCGCGATCGACCGCGCCTCATCGGGGGTGACGGCCACCCCGCCGCGCGGTACGGGGACACCGTGCCGGTTGAAGAGCTCCTTCGCCTGGTACTCGTACAGGTCCATCGAGACTCCCTATGCGGTTCTTGTAGACGGTATACCGTATGGAATATGTCTCGTCTAGGGCCTCGACAGCCGACGGTAGACCGGATATCCCATACAGTATGGAAAATGCATTCCTCGTCCGGGACTGGCGCGGACGTTCCTACCTGGTGTCCGCCCCACCCGCCGACCGGCGCCGGATGTTCACGCTGGCCTGGCTGTCGATGCTCGCCATCGCACCCATGCAGTACGGCTACGCCGCCGCCGTACCGGCCTTCCTCGCCGAGGGCCGCACACTGGACACGGCGCTACTCCCCCTGGCGGTCTGGATCGCCTGCCAGTCGCTGGCCGCACTCCTCCTCCGCCCCCACGCGTCCGTCCCCACGCTGCACGCGACGACCACAGCCCTGCGACGCGACCCGGGAATCCGAGGGGATCCCCGTGGAATGACGGCGGACGACCCCAGGGCCGGATCCGACGATCAGGTCAGGTCGCCGGGCAGGCGGTGGGTCGTGGAGGGTGAGCCGGGGGCGAGTGACGACAGGGGCGCGCTCGGGGTTGACGGGCGGGAGTCCGAGGGCGGCGAGGATCGGCGGCAGACGGCGGACGCGAGATCCACGCCCACGGTGGACGAACCCGGGGCATGGAGCGATGAGGCGTGGCGACACGGAACCGGCATCCACGCGAGCCCCGTCCAGGGAACGGGTCAACCCGAGGCCCGAGGCAATGAGGCGCGGAGACACAGGACCGACACCCACGCCAGCCCCACGCAGGGAACAAGCCTCACGCAGGGAACAGACGGCCCCAAGGCGCGAGGCAACGAGGCGCGGCGGCACGCAACCGGCGTCGACGCGACAACCACAGCCGCAGCAGACCGACTCGAAGCACGAGGCAGCAAGGCCCGGGAACACAGGAGCGACACCGACGCGGGTCCCATACCGCCAGCAAGTGAGCCACGGGCACGGGGCAGCGAGGCGTGGGGGCATGCGACCAGCATCGGCACAGAAGCGACACCGGCGGCGGACGCGCCACGGGCGCGAGGCGGTGAGGGGCGGCGGCAGGGAACCGGTATCGGCGCGAGGACCTCACCCGCGCCGGGTGAGCGGAAGGTGCGAGAGGGAAGGGGCCGGTGGCGAGGGACGACCGGCATCGGGGTGAAGCCCGCCCTCGCGGTGGGGGCGGTGCTCAGCGGGCTGGGGCTGGCCACGGTCGCGCTGTCGAACCAGCTGTGGGTGTTGCTGGTCGGCTTCTCGATACTGGGGGGACTCGGGGGCGGGCTGGTGTATGGGGCGTGCAGTCACCTGGTGGCGAGCTGGTATCCGGAACGGGCGGCGGCGCGGGTCGGGTACGTGACGGGGGCGTTCGGGTACGGGGCGCTTCCGCTGGTCGCTCTCCTGGGTGTCGCGTTGTGGGCGGGTGACGTCGACCTCGCCTCCCGGACGGGCGATTCGGCCTCCGAGAGGGCAGGGGCAGTGGGTTCGGAGGTCTTGGGCCCGGGGGCCGTGGGCGTGGGGGCTATGGGCCCGGGAGCCACGGGGTCCGGCGCCTCCGGCGCCCTGGAGTCCGGGGTCATGGAGTCCGGGGTCATGGGATCCAGTGCTCTGGAGTCCGGGGTCATGGGGTCCGGCGCCCTGGGGTCGGGGGTCATGGGGTCGGGGGTCATGGGGTCGGGAGCCGTGGAGTCCTGGATTGGGGGCGTGTTGGGAGCGGGGTTCGGGGTTTGTGCGGCTGTTGCGCTGATCGCCATCGGGCTGGCCGCTCACCTCGTACGGGTGCCGCCGTATCGCTGGTGGCCTGACACGGTCGACCCCAGGGAGCGCGCGCTCGACGCCGTGATACTGCGAAGGACGCCGCCTGCGGTGCGGGAGTTCACGCTCGGCCAGGCCGTGAGGACGCCCGCACTGAGGGTGCTCGCCGGCATCCTGCTCTGCGCGGGGACGATCTCGATCTTCAACGTGGTGGCCGTGGGGACGTCGGGGTCCTGGCCGGCGTTGGCCGTGCTGATCGGGTTGAACGGAGTCGGACGGGCGTGCGCGATGCGGGTGTCCGAGGTGATGGGACGTAGGCGTGCGCTGGCCCTGACCATGGCCGTGCTGGGGATCGGGCAGATGCTGCTGGCGGCGGACGCGGTGATCCTCGGCGCGGTGGTGGCAGGAGCAGCGGGAGGTGCGTTCTACCCGCTGGTGGCGGCGCTGGTGCGGGAGTTCTTCGGAGAGGGGCAGGTACGGGAGATCCATGAGGTCGTCTACAGCGCCAAGGCGGTCGCGGGCGTTGTCGGTGTGGCGCTGGCCGGCACCCTTCTGAGTGGTACGGCAGCCGCCGGGCTCGGGGGGCCTTTCGCCGGTACCGGGTGGTTCGTGGTGATGGGCGGTGCGGCGTTGGTGGCCGCGATGGCGAGTCTCGGCCTGCGCGTGCCGGGGCGGCCAGCGACGATCCCCGTCTGATGCAACGTTTCGACATTGTTGTGGGGCGGAAGTGGCCCTGACGTCGGACGCGGCCCTGACGTCGGACGCGGCCCTAGCGCGGAGTGATCCTGGCGCGGACAGAACGCTGGGGAAGTAGCCCCTGAGGTGGAAGTGGTTGAGGCGGAAGAGGTCCTGGCGCTGACCTGGCGCTTGGGCGGAAGAGGTCCTGGCGCGGACGTGGACTTGGGACGGCGTGGCCCTGGGACTGCTCGGCCCTGCGACGGCTTGGCCCTGGCGCGGACGTGGCCCTGGGACGGCTCGGCTTTTGCGCTGAAGTGGACCAGGTCAGGACCTGGCACTTGGGCGGAAGTGATGGGACGGCTTGGCCCTGGCGTTGAAGCGGCCCTGGCGTTGAAGTGACCCTGGCGCGGAAGCGCGAGCGTGCGGCCGCGGCGGGGCATGCTGAGACTCAGGTGCTAGCGGTCGCATGGAGTGCCCGCTGGTGGGCGGAGTCCGTCCCCACGGTTGGCCGGATTGTCCCCCTCGGTTGGGTGGAGTGGGTTCCCGCGGGCAAGTGGTTCCTACAGGGCGGAGTGGTTTCGCGGGCCAAGTGGTTCTCGCGGGCCAAGTGGTTCTCGCGTGCGGAGTGGCTCCCCTCGGTTCTCGCGTGCGGAGTGGCTCCCCTCGGTTCTCGCGTGCGGAGTGGCTCCCCTCGGTTCCCGCGTGCGGAGTGGCTCCCCTCGGTTGGGCGGATCGGTCACTGGTGTCGGGCGGGTGCTTGTTTGCGGGGTGGCGGTGGGTTGTGTTGGGGGTCACCTTGAGGTTGTGACGCGGCTCACCAGGCACGTGAATGCGTGAAACTGTATGCTGTAGGCAGTCGACAACAAACCGTAGAGGTGCCGATATGTTGCAGTCTGAAACGGGGGCGGCGGCGAAGATCCCGCGGCCCGTGCCGCTCAGGGAGAGCGTGTTCGAGGCGCTGCTGGAGCTGATCGTCTCAGGGCAACTGCGTCCTGGGCAGCATCTCGTGGAAAACGAGCTCGCCGAGTTGCTGGGGGTGTCGCGGCAGCCGGTTCGTGAGGCGCTCCAGTTGCTCAGCGGCGAGGGCTGGGTGGACCTTCATCCTGGGCAGGGCGCGTTCGTGCACTCGCCGAGCGTGGAGGAGGCCGACCAGTTGCTCGCCGTACGTGCGCTGCTGGAGACGGAGTCCGCGCGGCTGGCGGCGCGTCATGCGGACGAAGACGGCGTGGCGGCTCTGCGGAGGTTGTGCGCGCGGGGGGCGTCGGCCGCGCATGCGGAGGACACGGATACGGCGGTCGCGGCCAACTCGGAGCTGCACGCGCTGATCACGGCCCTGTCGGGAAACAAGGTCCTGGCGGAGCTGGCGGCGCAGGTGGCTCGCAGGGTGCGGTGGTATCACACGCCGGTGGCCCGGCAGCGGGGGCTCACGTCGTGGCGGGAGCATGAGGACCTGATCGACGCCATCGCCGACGGTAACGAGGAGATGGCCGCGCAGATCATGCGGGAGCACACCGAGCACACCAGGGTGTCGTACCTGGAGCAGCGGAAGAACCAGCCGGAGGAGCCCGCCCCGCAGCCGGTACGGCGCCGCCGCATGAGGACCGCACCGGGGAGCTGACCTTGAGCCTCACACGAGCTTGAGTGGCGGCGGCCCGGACGCCACCTGATGATTCGCGTTCTCCAAGAGCCCGGCTGTTCGGAGAGGCCGGGGCCGACAAATCGGGGGGCCTGGAGGGTCGGCGAGTCAGCCGAGAAGGTCGGCGAGTCAGCGGGCCAGAAGGGTCGCCGAGAGAGCCGGCGAGGCGCACGGCCCGGAGGGTCGGCGAGTCAGCCGAGAAGGTCGGCGAATCGGCAGGCCAGAAGGGTCGCCGAGAGAGCCGGCGAGGCGGACGGCCCGGAGGGTCGGCGAGTCGGGGAGCCGAGGAAGTCGGCGGGGCGTGAGCATGAGGTGTCGGTGCGGGCTGGTGTCCTGTGCCTTCGCGCGGCGTGCGGCCTCTCCACAGGGCGCGGAACCCTCCCAGCAGTACCGGGGACCGGCGCATAGTGGGGGCGGCAGGTTCGTGAGGAGACGCCGGTGCGGGTGGGCGACCCACGATCGGCCGCCCCGCGCGAACCCACGACCGACCGCCCCGCGCGAACCCACGACCGACCGCCCCGGGCGAACACGCGACGCGGACGCCGGTCGAAGTGTTGACGCGGAGTTCACCTGTGGCCGTTTCACCGAAACACCCCGGGTAGACGATGGAAGGGAGGTGATGATCAATGAAGGCGATCGCCCGCTTTCTCCTCAGCGAGCCCCTGGGCCACTCGGCCGACGGGCGCATGCTGGGGCTTGCCGTCGGGCTGGCCGTGAAGCGGCACTATTCGGCGGAGGAAGCCGACCGCTACCTGCGCGCATGGGCCGCCGAGGCGGAGAGCGACAGGACGGCGCGCGGCTAGGCACGCGCCCCGGGGGCATGCCTGGCCGCGGGCGGGACATCACGCCCCGCCCGCGGGAATCGGTCGACACCCACGGGAACCGAGCCCTCGGGCGCCGTCCGGCCGTAGGGGTCAGGTCCGATCGGAGTCGGCCGAGGAGGCGGCGGTGGACGGCATCGCGGCCGCACCCCTGTCTCGGGCCGACTTGACCAGGCTCGCCACCGTGGTCACCGCCAGGGTCCCGACGATCACTCCGAGCGACACCAGGATCGGGATCTCCGGCGCCCACGACACCCCGTCGTGGTGCAGGGCCTCCAGGACGAGCTTCACCCCGATGAAGGCCAGCACCACCGACAGTCCCTTGCTGAGGTAGACGAGCCGGTCCAGCAGCCCTCCGATGAGGAAGAACAGCTGTCTGAGTCCCATCAGCGCGAAGGCGTTGGCGGTGAAGACCAGGTAGGGCTCCCTCGTCAGCCCGAAGATCGCCGGGATGGAGTCGAGCGCGAACAGCAGGTCCGTGGTGCCGATCGCGGTCATCACGATCAGCATCGGGGTGACCATCCGCCTGCCGTCCTGCCGTACCGTGAGCGAGGCGCCGTGGTAGGCGGACGTCGTCGGCAGGACCCGCCGCACCGCCCTGAGCACCGCGTTCTCGGAGAACTCGGCCGACTCCTCCGAGGAGGAGATCAGCTTCCACGCGGTGTACACGAGGAAGGCCCCGAAGACGTAGAACAGCCAGTCGAAGCGGGTCACGGCCTCCGCGCCCAGCGCGATGAACACGCCGCGCATGATCAGCGCCAGCACGATGCCGACGAGCAGGACCTTCTGCCGGTACCGCATCGGCACCTGGAACCTGCTCATGATCAGCAGGAAGACGAAGAGGTTGTCGACGCTGAGCGAGTACTCCGTGATCCAGCCGGCGAAGAACTCGCCGCCGTGCGCGGGCCCGGACAGCAGGAGCAGCCCCGCGCCGAACACCCCCGCGAGGGCCACGTAGAAGGTCACCCAGCCGACGCACTCCTTGAAGGACGGCTCGCGCGGGTTGCGCGCCACCAGATAGAAGTCGACGGCCAGCACGAGCACGAACCCCGCGATCGTGGCCAGCCAGATCCAGGGAGGCAGGTTCATGCGGGGGCCCTCCTCACGTAGTGGGTGAGCAGCCGCGCGGCGCGCGGGTTGCGGTCGCTCACCCGCAGCAGCCAGTACGGCATGAGCCGCTCGTGCAGCCACAGGAACCCGATGGCGAATCCGAGGCTCACCATCGCCTGGTAGGCCAGGAACGGCCAGACGCCGTCGGCCATGCCGCCCGTGGCCACGATGGACTCCTGGAGCAGCCGCGAGAGCGGGAAGGCCAGGAGCCACAGCAGTCCTGCGGGGGCGAAGGTGCCGGGGCGGAACGGGCCGTGGCCGAGCAGCATGCCGTACAGCCCGCCGAAGAGCGCCAGCGGCAGGGCGAGCACGGCCGCGCCCGCGGGCTGACCCGCGATGAGGGTCAGCCCGCCGGCCATGGTTCCGGCCAGTGCGCCGACGGCCAGCCCTGGAACGGCGAGTTCGAGGGTGTGAAGGAACTCCATCAGCCCACGACCACGCCGAAGGCGAACAGGCTGTAGAACAGCATGCCGAGGTAGAACACGGCGCCGAAGCCGATGATGACGTTCGACCACCATCGCGGCCTGATCGGCTTGGGCAGCATGCGGTTGTTGACCAGCAGCAGCGTCACGCAGTACGCGCCCATCGCGAACGTCGACAGGAACGCCAGCGTGTCCAGGATGCCGCTCGGCCCGTCGGCGGGTCCGAACAGCAGGATCAGGATGCCGAAGATGATCACGCCCCACAGGAAGCCCGCGTACAGGTGGGACATGCGCAGCTTCTTGGCTCCTGGCACGAAGTTGTAGGTCATGTCGGCCTGGCCTCGCGAGAAGGAGTCGAAGAGGCCGAGTGTCGCGTTCAGGCCGATCAGCGCGATGAAGCCGAGGAACACCACGCCGAGCACCGAGCTGCCGGCCGAGGAGACGGCGTCGGCCATGGCGCTGAGCGCGACCTCTCTGTCGTCGCCCTGGATGACCGTGCGCACGCCGGGGTTCTGCCTGACGGCCGCCTGCGCGATCACCGTGAACGAGATCGTCACCAGCATGGTGACGCCCCAGAACAGCAGGAGTGCGTCGAAGGTGACCCAGCGCCGCCAGCCCCGCCACTTCGCCATCTCGGCGGGGTCCTCGGTGTCGAACATGAAGCCACGCGAGGGCATGGCCTCCTCTTCACCCGCGTGCCGCAGGCCGCGGATGCGCGGGATGTGCACGCCCATGCCCGCGCCCGAGTCACGCAGGTGCAGCGTGTACCACATCTGTTGCATGCCGGACGGGCCCGCGAAGGCGCACGCGCCGACGATCACCGGGAACCACGCCGCCGACAACGCCTCGGACGGCAGGTAGCCGAACGAGAACATGCCGGTGATGGTGTTGACCACGTCGCCCCACGAGCCGACCATCGCCGCGACCACGGCCGTGCCGACGACCAGCGCGCCGATCAGCAGCGACAGCAGGTTCTCCAGGACGTTGTAGATCACCTTGGCCAGGCTGAAGACGACCCCGACCAGGATGAGTCCCGTGATGGCGGTCACCGTCCACGGGATTCCGGTGATCTCCTCGAACGCCGCCGCGCCCGCCGACAGGTGGCCGGGCCAGATGTAGACGAGGATCGCGACGGCGAAGAAGAACCACATGAGCGGTTTGAAGACGCGGGCGGCGCCGGAGAAGATGCTCTCTCCCGTCGCCATCGCGTAGCGCGCCATCTCCAGCATGACCACGGCCTGCAGGGTGACGCCGATCAGGAACAACCAGCGGATCTCCGGCCCGAAGAGCAGCACCAGGCGCGGCCACATGTAGGACTCGCCCATGCCCACTCCGAGGGCGACGAGGAACACGGTGGGACCGAGGATGTGCACCGAGGGTGGGGCGTCGGGCAGCTTGCGGATGGGCATCGGCTCGAGCCGGCCCGCTTTCCATACTCGCTTGTCTTCTACCGGCGGGGTGGTCACCGGCGTCTCGGACGTGTCCAACTGACGGACCTCCTGGGGGGTGGTTGTGCCGTGTCGCGATGGGCCCCCTTCAGCGGCTCGGCTCGTCGCCGCTGCTGACGAGAAACGTGCGTTCGGACCGCTACGGGCCGCTCTGGCCCGCGCGCGTCCCTCATTCGTGGAGCAGTCCCGCGGCCCTCGCCCAGCGGTACTTCGCGCCGAGGACCGCCACCGGCTTCTCCGTCGTGTACGGGTAGGCGATCACGCCGTGGTCGAACAGGTAGTCGCAGGCCTCCTCCACCTCGGTGTCCCCCGCGAGCGAGGCGACGACCGGCTTGACGTTGCCGTTGGCGCGCTCCTCCTCGACCACTCTGGCGATCAGCTCGGCGAAGACCATCGGCGGTGTGACGATCGTGTGCCAGTAGCCGAGGACCAGCGCGTGGATGCGGGGGTCGGTGAGGCCGAGACGAACGGTGTTCTCGTAGGTCGAAGGGGGTTCGCCCCCGGTGATGTCGATCGGGTTGCCGGCGGCGCCGAAGGGCGGGATGTAGGCGCGGAAGGCCTGGTCGAGGTCGTCGGGGATCTCCATGAGCGTGAGCCCGGCGTCGACGCACGCGTCGGACAGGAGGACGCCGGAGCCGCCCGCGCCCGTGATGATCACGACGTTCTCGCCCTGGGGTGTGGGCAGGAGCGGTAGCGACCTGGCGTACTCCAGCATGTCGTTCAGGCCTGGCGCCCTGACGACGCCGGCCTGGCGCAGGATGTCGTCGTAGACCTTGTCGTCGCCCGCCAGCGCGCCGGTGTGCGAGCCGGCGGCCTTGGCGCCCATGGCGGTACGGCCCGCCTTGAGCACGATGACCGGCTTGTGCTTGACGACCCTGCGGGCCGCCTCGACGAACCCGCGCCCGTCCTTGAGGTCCTCCAGGTGCATCGCCACCGCGCGGGTGTTGTCGTCCTGCTCGAAGAAGGTGAGCAGGTCGTCCTCGTCGACGTCGGCCTTGTTGCCGACGCCGACGATCGCCGACACCCCCATCCTGGTGGTACGGCTGAAGCCCAGGATGGCCATCCCGATGCCGCCGCTCTGGGAGGTCAGCGCCACGCTGCCCTTCACGTCGTACGGCGTGCAGAACGTCGCGCAGAGGTTCTCGGGCGTGTAGTAGTAGCCGTAGATGTTGGGGCCGAGCAAGCGCACGCCGTATCGTCTGGCGATGTCGACGATCTCCTGCTGGCCCTCGACGTTGCCGGTCTCGGCGAAGCCGGACGGGATCATGATGGCGCCGGCGACCCCCTTCTCGCCGGCCTGCTCCAGCGCGGCAGGGACGAAGGCGGCGGGGATGGCGAAGACGGCGACGTCCACGTCGAACGGCACGTCGGCCACGCTCTTGTAGGCGGGCAGCCCCATGATGTCGTCGGCCTTGGGGTTGATCGGGAAGATCTGGCCCTGGTAGCCGCCGTTGATGAGGTTGCGCATGACCGAGTTGCCGATCTTGCCCTGTTCGGCGGAGGCGCCGATCACCGCGACGGAGCGCGGCTTGAAGATGCGCGACATCTGCTCAAGGATCAGCTCGCGCGGCAGGCGTTCCCTCTCGGGCTGGGGTTCGCCGATGAGGACGCGCACGTCGGCGGCCACGGCGCCGTCCGGTCCCGCGAAGACCGGGTTGAGGTCCACCTCGACGATCTCGGGGTGGTCGCCGACCAGGGCGCCGACGCGTTCGATCATGTGCGCGAGCGCCTGTCTGTCGGCGGGCTCCGCACCCCGAGCACCTCGCAGCACTTCGGCCGCTCTGATGTCGTCCAGCATCCCGAGTGCATCATCACCCGAAAGCGGGGCAAGTCGGAAGGTCACATCCTTCAGCACTTCGACCAGGACACCGCCGAGACCGAACGCGACCACCTTCCCGAAGGTGGGGTCGGTGACGGCGCCGATGATGACCTCGTGGCCGCCGCCGACGAGCTGCTGCACCTGGACGCCGTCGATGACCGCGTCGGGGTCGTACGCGCGGGCGTTGGCCAGGATCGTGTCGTAGCCGGCCAGGACCTCCTCACCGGTTCTCAGGCCGACGAGCACACCGCCCGCGTCCGTCTTGTGCAGGATGTCCGGCGAGACGATCTTCAGGACGACGGGCAGGCCGATGCTCTCCGCGATCTCGACGGCCTCCTGGGGTGAGGTGGCCAGCCCCTCGCCGGGGGTCGCTATGCCGTACTCCTGGCAGATCCTCCTCCCCTCGGGGGCGGTCAGCGCCGTGCGGCCCTCGGCCAGCGCCTTCTCCAGAATCTCCCTCGTCGTCACTAGATGACTCCGTTCGTCTTCAGCTCCGCCAGCTCGTCGGCGCCCACGCCGAAGGCCGCGTAGATCTCCTGGTTGTGCTCGCCGAGCAGCGGCGGCGTCCTGACGTCGACGGGCGAGTCCGACAGCTGCAGGGGACTGCCGACGGTCACGAACTCGCCGCGCTCCGGATGGTCGACGGTGACGACGATGCCCTCCTCGCGCAGGCTGCCGTCCTCGACCAGCTCCTTCGTGGACAGGATGGGACCGCAGGGGATGTTCTCCGCGTTCAGCGTGTCCAGGACCGTCCACTTGTCGTGGCGGATGCTCCACTCCTCGATGAGCTGGAACATCTTGTCCAGCTTCGGCAGCCGCGCCTCAGGAGTGGCCCACTCGGGGTCGTCGGCCAGCTCGGGCCTGCCGATGATCGCCGACAGCGGCTTCCACCCGACGGGCTGCACGATCACGTAGATGTAGTCGTTCGGCCCTCCCGGCGCGCAGCGCACCGCCCAGCCCGGCTGGCCGCCGCCGCTGGCGTTGCCGGAGCGCGGCACCTCCTCGCCGAACGTCCTGTTCGGGTACTCCTTCAGCGCACCGTGCGCCAGCCGCTGCTGGTCGCGCAGCTTCACCCTGCACAGGTTCAGTACGGCATGCTGCATCGCCACCTGGACGCGCTGGCCCCTGCCGGTCTGCTCGCGCTGGTAGAGGGCGGCGAGAATGCCCGCGACCGCGTGGATGCCGGTGCCCGAGTCGCCGATCTGCGCGCCCGTCGCCAGCGGCGGACCCTCCTCGAAGCCCGTCGTGGACATCGAGCCGCCCATCGCCTGGGCGATCACCTCGTACGCCTTGAACTTCGCGTAGCGGCCCGCGCCGAACCCCTTGATGGAGGCGTAGATGAGGCGGGGGTTGAGCGACTGGAGGCGGTCCCAGGTGAACCCCATGCGGTCGACCGCGCCGGGGCCGAAGTTCTCCACCAGGATGTCGGAGCTCCTCACCAGCTCGGCGAACAGCTCCTTGCCCCGCTCGCTCTTCATGTTGAGCGTGATGCTGCGCTTGTTGCAGTTGAGCATCGTGAAGTAGAGGCTGTCGACTCCTGGCACGTCGCGCAGCTGCTGGCGGGTGATGTCGCCGGTGGGGGCCTCCAGCTTGACCACGTCCGCGCCGAGCCAGGCGAGGAGCTGGGTGGCCGAGGGGCCCGACTGGACGTGGGTCATGTCGAGGACGCGGACGCCTTCCAGTGCCTTCATCTGTCGGCTCCTACTTGTACATCGTCTGGTTCATGGTTCCTGGGGCGTAGACCTCCGGATCGACCCACACGTTGATGAGCGAGGGCTTGCCGGACTCGCGGGCGCGCTGGAGCGCGGGAGCGATCTGGCCCGGGTCGCGGACCTCCTCGCCGTGACCACCGAGGAGCTTGGCGAACTCGTCGTAGCGCACGTCGCCGAGGGTGTTGCCGATACGGCCGCGGTCCTGGCCGTACTTGGCGGCCTGGCCGTACCTGATCTGGTTCATCGAGGAGTTGTTGCCGATGACGCCGATGAACGGCAGGTCGAAGCGGACCATCGTCTCGAAGTCCCAGCCGGTGAGGCTGAAGGCGCCGTCGCCGAACAGCGCGACGACCTCCTTGTCGGGACGGGCCTGCTTGGCCGCCATCGCGAAGGCGACACCGACGCCGAGGGTGCCGAGCGGGCCAGGGTCCATCCAGTGGCCCGGTGACTTCGGCTGCACGACCTGCCCGGAGAAGGTGACGATGTCGCCGCCGTCGCCGATGTAGATGGAGTCCTCGGTGAGGAACTCGTTGATCTCGTGGACGAGGCGGTAGGGGTCGATCGGCTGGGCGTCGGAGTGCTGTCTCGGCAGGCGCTTGGTGTAGGCCTGCGTCTCCACCGTGCGCAGCTCCTCGATCCACTCCTTCCGCTTGGCGGCGGCGTTCTGTACGCGGCCGCTCGCGGCCTGGGTGGCGGCGGTGAGGATGGCTCCGGCGTCGCCGACGATGCCGAGGTCGACGTCCCTGTTCTTGCCGACGGTGCGGTAGTCGAGGTCGATCTGGACGACGGTGGCGGCGGGCGACAACCGCTTGCCGTACCCCATCCTGAAGTCGAACGGCGTGCCGACGATGATGATCAGGTCGGCCTCGGTGAAGGCGTACCTGCGGCTGAGCTGGAAGTGGTGCGGGTCGCCCGGCGGGAGGGTGCCGCGGCCCGAGCCGTTCATGTAGGCGGGCACGTTGAGCGCGCGGACGAAGTCGATGGCGGCGTCGGTGGCCCTGCAGGTCCACACCTGGCTGCCGAGCAGGATGCACGGCTTCTCGCTGTGGGCCAGCAGGTCGGCCAGCCGCTCGATGGCCTCGGGGTCCCCCGCCTGCTTGGTCGAGGCACGGTAGTTCGCCGGGATGCGCGCCTTGTCGAGCGGCACCTTGGCGTCGAGCACGTCGCGCGGGATCTCCAGGAACGACGGGCCGGGCGCGCCGTGATAGCACTCGCGGAAGGCCATCGACACCAGGTCGGCCACCCTCTCTGTGCTCGGCACGGTGGCGGCGAACTTGGTGATCGGGGCCATCATGTCGACGTGCGGGAGGTCCTGCAGCGAGCCCATCTTGTGCTGGCTCAGGGCTCCCTGGCCGCCGATGAGCAGCATCGGGCTCTCGGCGCGGAAGGCGTTGGCCACCCCTGTCACCGCGTCCGTGGTGCCGGGGCCCGCGGTGACGACCGCGCAACCCGGCTTGCCCGTGATCCGGGAGTAGCCGTCGGCCGCGTGGGCCGCCACCTGTTCGTGGCGTACGTCGATCACCTCGATGCCCTCGTCCACGCAACCGTCGTAGATGTCGATGATGTGGCCACCGCAGAGCGTGTAGATGACGTCCACGCCCTCCGCCTTGAGCGCCTTGGCCACCAGGTGACCACCCGAGATCATTTCGGTCATCGCTCGCCTTTCCAGGATGCTGTCTTCTCCATACTGCATACCGTATGTGCCACATGCTTACCCGGGCACCCGCGGCCTGTCTAGACCTTTCTCAGTCCGGCAGGTCGAGCAACTCCACCGGCTCGCCGTCCCACCCGGGCGGGATCACGGCCAGCGCGTCGGCGAGCGCCGCCCCCCAGAGCGAGCCGGGACGGTCGTGCCCCACGGGCACGGCCCCCTTCCCCGACCTGCGCACGGGCACCAGCCGTGTGTCCCGGGGATGCGCCAGCCTGTGGCCCTTGCGGGCCTCCGGGCCCCGCTGAGGCGCCGAGCCATGACAGCCCTCGGCGGGCGGTCGCGCGCTCGCCGCGCCGGCCAGGGTGGTGCGCTCGCCCGGCTCGTACCGCTCGCCCCTGAGCAGCGGGACCAGCAACGTCAACGCCGCCGCCAGTGCCGCGAACGGGTTGCCCGGCAGTCCGACGACGAGCCGCCCGTCGGGCAGGCGCGCCAGGAGCTGCGGATGGCCCGGCCGCACGGCGACGCCGTCGACCAGCACGTCGGCGCCCAACTCATCCAGCACGGCACGCAGGTGGTCGGCAGGCCCCTTGGACGAGGCTCCGCACGCCACGATCAGGTCCGCGCCCTGAAGACCGCCCAGGTCCGCGCCCTGAAGACCGCCCAGGTCCGCACCCTGAAGACCGCCCAGGTCCGCGCCCTGAAGACCGCCCAGGTCCGCGCCCTGAAGACCGCCCTCCGACCCCGGGCACGCTCGCCGGCCGGCCTCGGCATGTCTGCGGAGGGCGGCGTGAAGGGGCGCCGCGCCGTCCGGCAGCCTGAGCCGCGCGCCCATCCTGCCTCCCGCCCACTCGACCAGCCCAGGCAGGAACGGCCCGATGGCGTCCCGAACCCGGCCCGGCTCGGGCAGCCCCTCGTCGACCACCTCGTCCCCCGTCACCAGCACCGCCACCTCTGGCCGCCGGTGGACGGCGAGCACGTCGTGTCCGAGCGCGGCGGCCAGCCCGAGCACCGCGGGGGTCACCGTGGTGCCCGCGGCGAGGACGACCTCGTCCAGCCCGACGTCCTCCCCGCGCCGGCGGATGTGCCGCCCCTCGTCGACCACCCCGTGGACCATCACCCCCGCCCAGCGGGAAGCCCCCGGCCCTGCCATCTTTTCGCCCACCCCGCCCACCCCACCGGGCGACTGTTCACCCACCCCGGCCACCCCGCCGGGCGACTGTTCACCCACCCCGGCCCCCCCACCGGGCAGCTGCTCACCCGGCCCAGTCAAGCCGCCAGGCAGCTGTTCACCCACCCCGATCACCCCACCGGGCAGCTGTTCACCCGGCCCAGTCGAGCCGCCGGGCGGCTGTTCGCCCACACCGGTCGAGCCGCCGGGCGGCCCACCCGGCGGCTCGACCGCGGCGGAGCTCCTGCCAGGTGCGGGGGTGACGGTCGCCGCCTCGTACGCCAGGACCGCGATCGCGCCTTCGGGCACCTGCGCGCCCGTGGCGATCTCCACCGCCTCTCCCGGCTTCAGCACCTCGTCGTGCGCATGTCCTCCCGCCAGCACCCGGCCGACGACCTGCCAGGGGCCCTTCTCCCCCGCGACCGCGTAACCGTCCATGGCCGACACGTCCACACCGGGCACCGCGACGAGCGCCCGCAGCGGCCGGGCCAGGCGGCAGCCGTACGCCATGGGCAAGGACACCTCCGCCACCGGCCACGGGGGCGCGGCGCGCAGCGCGATGGCGCGGGCTTCGGGCCAGGTCACGCTTCCGCTGTGCCCGTGGCGGCCGGTCGTGTGGCCTCCTGCGTTCGTGCTCACGAGACGAACCTTCCCACGGACACCGGCATAAAGGCTCCCTTGACCGTAGTTTTTCCATACTGTATACCGAATGCACTGTCGACGCGAGGACGGAGCTTTGTATGAAGGTCGCTGTTCTCGGCGCCGGCGCCATCGGCGCGTACGTGGGCGCGGCCCTGCACAGGGGCGGCGCGGAGGTGCATCTCATCGCCAGAGGCGAGCACCTGAAAGCGATACGCGAGGCCGGTGTGCGGGTGCTGAGCCCGAGGGGTGACTTCACCGCCCACCCCCACGCCACGGACGACCCTGCCGAGGTCGGCACCGTGGACCACATCTTCCTCGGACTGAAAGCCAACTCCTACGCGGCGGCGGGCCACCTGGTCAGCCCGCTGCTGCACGAGTCCACGACGATCATCGCGGCGCAGAACGGCATCCCGTGGTGGTACTTCCATGGCCTCAAGGGCCCCTACCAGGGGCATCGCATTCAGAGCGTCGATCCTGACGGCACGGTCACCGCCGTCCTCCCCCTGGAACGGGCCATCGGCTGCGTCGTCTACGCGGCCACCGAGATCGAACGGCCGGGCGTGATCCGCCACCTCGAAGGCACCCGCTTCTCCATCGGCGAACCGAGCGGGGAGCTGACCGGCCGCTGCGGGGAGTTCAGCGCGGCGATGACCGACGGCGGGCTGAAGTGCCCCGTCGAGCAGGACCTGCGCAAGGACATCTGGATCAAGCTGATGGGCAACATCGCCTTCAACCCGATCAGCGCGCTGGCCAGGGCCACCATGGCGGGGATCTGCCGCCACGACGGCACCCGCGAGCTGGTGGTCGCGATGATGCGGGAGACGGTCGACGTCGCCAGGAGGGTGGGATGCGATCCGGGCATCTCGATCGAACGGCGATTGAGGGGGGCCGAGAAGGCGGGCGAGCACAAGACGTCCACCCTCCAGGACCTGGAGAAGGGCAAGCCGCTGGAACTGGACGTGCTCCTGGCGGCGGTGGTGGAACTGGCCGACCTGACGGGGGCGGAGGTGCCGACGCTGCGGGCGATCCATGCGGTGAGCGACCTCCTGAGCGAAAGCCTTGATCCCGTGGGCGCGAGGAGCACACCGGACTGAGCGCGGGGCCCCGGGAAGCCCGACCTCTGACCCTCGGAACGCCGGGGCCCGGCGCCCCGGGACCCAGGGGCAGGTGCGCGCGTGTGATACATACCGTAGGCTGTATACAGAATGGAGGGATCATGAGCTATGACCGCCTGACCCATCCACTGGTTCGTGAAGACGGCGTGCTGCGCAGAGCGAGCTGGACCGAGGCCCTCGACCTGGCCGCGGACGGTTTCCGCCGCAACATCGCCCGCCACGGCCCCGACAGCTTCGCCATGCTGTCGTGCGCCCGCTCCACCAACGAGATGAACTACGTGGGCCAGAAGTTCACCCGCGTCGTCGTCGGCACGAACAATGTGGACTCCTGTAACCGCACCTGCCACGCCCCCAGCGTCGCGGGACTGTCAGCCGTGTTCGGCAGTGGCGGCGGCACCTCCTCCTACCAGGAGGTCGAGGACACCGATGTGATCGTCATGTGGGGCTCAGCGGCCCGCAACGCCCATCCGATCTTCTTCCAGCACGTGCTGAAGGCGATCAACAAGGGTGCGCGGATGTTCGCGGTGGACCCCAGGCGTACGGGGACGGCCCAGTGGGCCGACAGCTGGCTGGGGCTGAACGTCGGCACCGACATCCCGCTCGCCCACGCGATCGCCCGCGAGATCATCGACGCCGGCCTGCACAACGAGTCGTTCATCCGGAGGGCGACCACCGGGTTCGAGGAGTTCGTCAGGAAGGTCGATCCGTGGACGCTGTCGACGGCCGAGAAGGTGACCGGCGTCCCGAAGGCGGCGATCCGGGAACTGGCCCACGCCTACGCCAGGGCCGACCGCGCGCAACTGTGCTGGACGCTGGGGATCACCGAGCATCACAACGCCACCGACAACGTCCGCGCGCTGATCAACCTGGCGCTGCTGACCGGCCACGTCGGCAGGTACGGCTCCGGCCTGTCGCCGCTGCGCGGGCAGAACAACGTGCAGGGGGGCGGCGACATGGGCGCCATCCCCAACCGCCTGCCGGGCTTCCAGGACATCCTCGACCCCGACATCAGGGAGCGGTTCGAGCGCTCGTGGGGCATCCCGATCCAGCCCCGCTACGGGCTGAACCTCACCCAGATGCTCGAGGCGATGGCCGAGGGCGAGGTGACCACCTGCTACCTGATCGGCGAGAACCCGGTGCAGTCGGAGGCCGACTCGCTGGCCTGCATCAAGCGGTTGAGCATGCTGGACCACCTCGTCGTGCAGGACATCTTCCTCACCAAGACCGCGCAGATGGCCGATGTCGTGCTCCCCGCCGGCGCCGCGTGGTGCGAGAGCGAGGGCACGTTCACCAACAGCGAGCGCAGGGTCCAGCGGGTCCGCAAGGCGCTCGACCCGCCCGGTGAGGCCCGCGACGACATCTGGATCATGTGCGAGATCGCGCGCAGGCTCGGCCACGACTGGCACTACGACGGCGCGGAGGAGGTCTGGGACGAGCTCAGGCGGCTCTCCCCCGTCCACGCGGGCATGACCTACCGGCGGCTGGAGGAGCACCAGGGCATCCAGTGGCCGTGCCCGTCCGAGGACTCCATCGAGCCGCCCTACCTGCACGCCCGTCTCTGGGAGACCGACCCGGTCAAACGCGGCACGCCCGCGCCGTTCGCGCTGCTGGAGCACTCGCCGCCGGTCGACCTGCTCGACGACGAGTACCCGTTCAGGCTCACCACGGGCCGCCGCCTCGACTCCTACAACACCGGCGTCCAGTCGTCGGGGTTCGCCTCGCCGCTCAGGCGGGGCGAGACGATCGAGCTGTGTCCCGAGGACGCCTCGCGGCTCGGCCTGGTGCGGGGCGAGGAGGTCAGGATCAGCTCCAGGCGCGGCACGGTGGTCGCGCCGGTCTACATCGATCCGGCTCTCAGACCTGGCCTGGTGTTCATGACCATGCACTTCCCCGACGAGGTCGACACCAACGCCCTGACGATCGAGGCCACCTGCCCGATCGCGGGCACGGCGGAGTTCAAGGCGGCCGCCGTACGGATCGAAAAGGTGGCCTGATGGACCTGCACTTCGGCGACGCCGAGCCGACGGCGGAGGAGCGGGCCGCGGTGGACGGGCTGCTCGGCCCGCCCGCGACGGCGTGGGAGGGCGGCGACCGCACCGAGGCCGACCTGCGCTTCGCCGCGCGCGCGGAGCAGGCGCGCGACCGGCTGCTGCCCGCGCTGCACGTGGTCAACGACAGGGTGGGCTGGATCAGCGAGGGCGCGCTGGCCTACATCTGCCGGCGCCTGACGATCCCGCCCGCGGAGGCGTACGGGGTGGCGAGCTTCTACTCCCTCTTCTCCCTCGAGCCTCGGCCGCCGAGGGTGCTGCACGTGTGCACCGACCTGGCGTGCCTGGCGAAGGGCGTGCGGGAGGCGCGGGAGGGCGTGCCCAGCCCGTGCCTCGGCCTGTGCGAGCGCGCCCCTGCCGCGTTGGCGCTGGAGGCGGGCGAGGTCCCCGGCGCCACGGTGTACGGCGGAGGCATGGAGGAGCGCCCCGAGCCGCCGGTCGCCGACGCGGTTCCGCAGGCGGGCGAGCCTGGCCTCGTCCTGCTGAGAAGGGTCGGCGTGGTGGACCCTTCGAGCCTGGACGACTACCGGGCCAACGGCGGCTACCAGGCTCTGCGCCGGGCGTTCGAGCTGGGTCCCGCGGGTGTGATCCGCGAGGTGAGCGACGCGGGCCTGGTCGGCAGGGGCGGCGCGGCCTTCCCGACGGGCCGCAAGTGGGACGCGACGGCCCGCCAGCCCGACCAGCCGCACTACCTGGTCTGCAACGCCGACGAGAGCGAGCCTGGCACGTTCAAGGACCGCGTGATCATGGAGGGCGACCCGTACGCGCTGCTCGAGGCCATGACGATCGCGGCGTACGCCACGGGCTGCCGCAAGGGCTACCTCTACATCAGGGGCGAGTACCCGAGGGCGACCGCGGCACTGGAGACCGCGATCAGGACCGCCAGGGCGAGGGGCCTGCTCGGCGGCGACATCCTCGGCCATGGCTTCGAGTTCGACATCGAGCTGAGGAAGGGCGCGGGCGCCTACATCTGCGGCGAGGAGACCGCGATCTTCAACTCGATCGAGGGCTACAGGGGCGAGCCGCGCACCAAGCCGCCGTTCCCCGTGGAGAAGGGGCTGTTCGGCAAGCCGACCGTCGTCAACAACGTCGAGACCTTGGTCAACGTCCTGCCGATCCTGCTGACCGGCGGCTCGGACACCAAGCTGTTCTGCGTCTCGGGCAGTGTCGGCAGGCCCGGCGTCTACGAGCTGCCGCTCGGCACGTCGCTGCGCGAGCTGCTCGACCTCGCACTGCCGGCGGGCAGGCTGAAGGCGGTACTGCTGGGCGGCGCGGCCGGTTCCTTCGTCACCGACCTGGACGTCCCGCTCAGCTTCGAGGGCACCAGGGCCGCGGGTGCGACGCTCGGCTCCGGCGTGGTCATGGTGCTGGACGAGGAGGTGGACCTGCCGGCGTTCCTGGTCAGGATCGCGGAGTTCTTCCGTGACGAGTCCTGCGGCCAGTGCGTGCCGTGCAGGGTGGGCACCGTCCGTCAGGAGGAGGCGCTGCACCGGCTGAGTTCGCGGCGCAGCGAGTCCGACCTGGTGTTGCTGCGCGAGGTCGGCCAGGCCATGCGCGACGCCTCGATCTGCGGTCTTGGGCAGACCGCGTGGAACGCCGTCGAATCGGCCATCGACCGCCTGGGAGCGTTCAAGTGATCCCTCTTCAGCCGCCGCGCCGCCTGATCGACGTGGAGATCGACGGCGAGGCCGTCAGGGTGCCCGAGGGCTCGACCGTCCTCGACGCCTGCCGTACCGCGGGCAAGGACATTCCGACTCTCTGTCACGGCGACACGCTCACCCCGAAGAACGCCTGCAGGGTCTGCGTCGTCGAGGTGGAGGGGTCGAGGACGCTCGCGCCCGCCTGCTCGAGGAAGGCCGAGCCCGGCATGGTCGTCGGTACCGGCACCGAGCGGGCCAGGCACAGCCGCAAGGTGGTGCTGGAGCTGCTGGCCTCCTCGGCCGACCTGTCGACGACGCCGCGCGCCAAGGAGTGGATGGCGGAGTACGGCGCCGACCCCGCCCGCTTCGGCGAGGAGGCGGCGACGGTCGAGCAGCCCGCCAAGGTGGACAACGATCTGTACGTCCGCGACTACGCCAAGTGCATCCTCTGCTACAAGTGCGTGGACGCCTGCGGCGAGCAGTGGCAGAACTCGTTCGCGATCAGCGTCGCGGGCAGGGGCTTCGACGCGACGATCTCGACGGAGTTCGACGTGGCGCTCACCGACTCGGCGTGCGTCTACTGCGGCAACTGCGTCGAGGTCTGCCCGACGGGGGCGTTGTCGTTCAAGACGGAGTTCGACATGCGCGCCGAGGGCACGTGGGACGAGTCGGCCCAGACGCAGACCACCACGATCTGCAGTTACTGCGGCGTCGGCTGCAATCTGACCTTGCACGTGCAGGACAACAAGATCGTCAAGGTCACGTCCCCTCACGACAGCCCGGTCACCCACGGAAACCTCTGCATCAAGGGACGCTTCGGGTACGGCTATGTATAGGACGAAGAAACGGCAGATCACACAGATCAGGGCGCACGTCCCGAGCAGGAGGCGGGACTCCCTGGCCGCCGAGGAGCCGTTGGAGATCAGGGTCGAGGGGCGGCCGCTGACGATCACCATGCGCACGCCCGGCGACGACTTCGACCTGGCCGCCGGGTTCCTGGTCGGCGAGGGCACGATCGCCTCGCCCGACGACGTCATGACCATGCGCCACTGCGCCGACCTCGACACCTACAACGTCCTCGACGTACGGCTGGCGGCCGGTGTGCGACCTCCCGAGGCCCGCAACTTCTACACCACCTCCTCCTGCGGCGTCTGCGGTAAGGCCTCGCTGGAGGCCGTCCGCACGGTGGCCAGGTGGAGCGCCCGCGAGGATCCCGTTCAGCTCGACAGTTCCGTGCTCGAAGTTCTTCCCGACCGGCTGCGCGCCGCCCAGCGCGTGTTCGACAGGACCGGCGGGCTGCACGCCGCGGGGCTGTTCACCGCCGAGGGCGAGGCGCTGTGCGTCCGCGAGGACGTCGGCAGGCACAACGCCGTCGACAAGCTGGTCGGCTGGGCGCTGCGCGAAGGACGCCTCCCTCTCGCGGGGACGGTGCTGATGGTCTCCGGGAGGGCCTCCTTCGAGCTGGTGCAGAAGGCCGTCATGGCGGGCATCCCCGCTCTCGCCGCCGTCTCCGCCCCCTCCTCTCTCGCGGTGGAGCTGGCGGCGGAAGAAGGACTGACGCTCGTGGGTTTCCTCAGAGGCGACTCGATGAACGTCTACACCGGCGAGCACCGGCTCACCCTGATGGGCTCGGGCCACGGCTCGGCCCGGGCGGCAGGCCCAGGGTGACAGGGGGTGCCGGTCGGCGCGCCGGGCCCCCTGCCGTCGCCGGCATCCCCAGGAGACTTTGACAACCATTTTCATTCTGGGCCATACTGACGGATGTGATGCCCCTTAAGACCCGTTTTCTCACTCTGTTGACCGGTGGAACGCTCCTGGTCACCGCCGCCGCCTGCGGGTCAGGCGCCGCCGAGACCTCGCCCGCCGCCGTGAAGCCCGGCGAAAAGGCGAAGGTCATGGCCGCCTTCTATCCGCTGCAGTGGCTGACCGAGCAGATCGCAGGCTCCGACGTCACTGTCGAGACGCTGACCGCGCCGGGGGTCGAGCCGCACGACCTGGAGCTGACGCCCCAGCAGGTCGCCGACGTCGGTGGGGCCACGCTGACCGCCTACATCAAGGGCCTGCAGCCCGCGGTGGACGAGGCGGTCGAGCAGAACGCGGGCGACAAGGGGTTCGACGCGGCCGGCGCCGTACCGACGCTGCCCGCGGTGGAGGCGGCGGCCGAAGAGGCGGAGGGGCACGAGCACGAGGTCGCCTACGACCCGCACCTGTGGCTCGACCCGAGCAGGTTCGCGGGGGTGGCCACCAAGCTGGGTGAGCGGCTCGCCGCGATCGACCCCGCGCACGCGCAGGCCTTCAAGGACCGCGCCGCCAAGACCGCCGCCGCGCTCACCGCGCTCGACCAGGAGTTCGCCAAGGGGCTGGGCACCTGCTCCACCAGGTCGATCGTGACCGCGCACGAGGCGTTCGGCTACCTGGCGGACCGCTACAAGCTCAAGCAGGTCGGCATCACGATGGACCCCGAGGCCGAGCCGTCGCCCGCCCGCATCGCGGAGGTCTCCAAGGTCGCCAAGGCCGAGAACGTCACTACCATCTTCACTGAGGCCCTCGTCAGCCCCAAGGTCGCCGAGGTCCTCGCCAATGAGGTGGGGGCGAAGACCGCGGTGCTCGACCCCATGGAGAGCCGCCCGTCCGGCGGCGACTACCTGTCGGCCATGCGCCAGAACCTCTCCACCCTGCGAACCGCACTGGGATGCACAGCGTGACAGCAGTATTCGACATGACCGGCGGCCAGGTGACCCTGGACCGCCGGTCCGTGCTTCGCGGCGTGGATCTGACCGTCTGCTCCGGCGAGGTCGTCGCCATCATGGGAGCCAACGGATCGGGCAAGTCCACCCTGGTCAGGGCCATGCTCGGCCTCACCCCCCTGTCGGGGGGCCAGACCCTCCTGTACGGCAGGCCGCCCGCGAGGTTCCGCGAGTGGTGGCGCGTCGGCTACGTGCCCCAGCGGCTCCAGGTCGGCGGCGGCGTGCCCGCCACCGTCCGTGAGGTCGTCGCGTCGGGCAGGATCGCGCGCCAGCGTCGCCTGCGCCCGACCACGGCCGCCGACCGCAGGGCCGTCGAGACCGCGTTGGAGTACGTCGCCCTCGCCGACAGGGCGGGCGACTCGGTCCAGAACCTGTCCGGCGGCCAGCAGCAGCGCGTGCTCATCGCCCGCGCCCTCGCCGGCGAGCCCGACGTGTACGTCATGGACGAGCCCAACGCGGGTGTCGACGCCGGCAGCCAGCGCCTGCTCGCCGACACCCTCACCACGCTGGTGGCAGGAGGAAAGACGATCGTGCTCGTCATGCACGAGCTGGGCCCGCTCGAGCCGCTCATCACCAGGGGCGTCGTCGTCCGCGACGGCGTGATCGCCCACGACGGGGTGCCGCCGCGGCCCGAGGGCGACTGCGCCAAGCCGGGGCACGAGCACGTCCACCCCCACGCCGAGGAGCCCGTCGGGGGACCGCTGGCCGGTTGGAGGGCGGAGGCGTGATCGAGCTGCTCCAGCTTCCCTTCATGCAGCGGGCGGTGATCGCCGCGCTGCTGGTGGGGCTCTGCGCGCCGCTCGTCGGCACCTTCATCGTGCAGCGCCGCCTCGCCCTGCTCGGCGACGGCATCGGCCACGTGGCGCTGACCGGCGTGGCGCTCGGCTTCCTCACGGGGACCGCGCCCGTGCTGACCGCCGTGCTGGTGTCGGTCGTCGGGGCCGTGGCCATCGAACTGGTACGGGCTCGCGGCCGTACCAGCGGCGACGTCGCGCTGGCGCTGCTGTTCTACGGCGGCATCGCGGGCGGCGTGATGCTGATCTCGATCGCGCCCGGCGGCAGCAACTCCAAGCTGACCTCGTACCTGTTCGGCGCGATCGCCAGCGTGACCCGCGAGGACCTGTGGGTCATCGGAGCGCTGGCCGTCACCGTGATCGCGGTCGTGGCGGTCTTCGGCAGGGAGCTGTTCGTGCTCTGCCAGGACGAGGAGGTGGCCAAGGCCAGCGGGCTGCCGGTGCGGTTCCTGAGCCTGCTCATCGCCGTCACCGCCGCGCTCACCGTCGTGATCGCCATGCGCGTGGTGGGGCTGCTGCTGGTCAGCGCGCTCATGGTGATCCCTGTGGCCACCAGCCAGCAGTTCACCAGAGGCTTCAGGGCCACCATGCTGCTGTCGATGGTCTTCGGCGTCGTCGCGGCCGTGGGAGGGCTGCTGAGCTCTACCTTCTCCGCCAAGGTGCCGCCGGGCGCCGCCATCGTGCTTCTCGCTCTCGCCGGCTTCGTGCTGGCCCTCGGGGTCGGTAGATTCGTACGGCGAGGCCGAACCCAGGAGAGCAACCCATGACCACACGTCGCGATGCCGTGCACGACACCCTTCGCAGGAGCGACGGTTTCCGCAGCGCGCAGGACGTCTACGCCGAGATGCGCTCCGACGGCGCCAAGATCGGCCTGACCACGGTCTACCGGGCACTTCAGGCGCTGGCCGACGGCGGCAAGGTCGACGTGCTGCGCACCGACGACGGGGAGTCGGTCTACCGGGCCTGCGCCAGTGGCGACCACCACCATCACCTGGTGTGCCGCCACTGCGGCCGTACGGTCGAGGTGGCCGGGCCCGACGTCGAGCGCTGGGCCGAGGCGGTCGGCGCCGATCACGGGTTCACCGAGGTCACCCACACCGTCGAGGTCTTCGGCACCTGCGCCTCCTGCTCAGCCGCCGTACGCGCTTCCTGAATCCCGCGCGGTCGGAGCGGGCGCGAACGGGTATGTGAACCTGTGGAAGGCCCCTTGCACGCCGTGCGGGAGATACGCTGTGCCCCCACGCTGGAGTAGGCCACGACAGGAGCTGACATGCCGTTCGGCCATGACATGGTGTATTCGCTCGCCACCGTCGTCGAGCTGGTGAACACCTCACCGGCGACCGGAGGCGACGAAGGCCTCAGCGACCTCGACGACCTCGCCGAGTTCGTCAGGGCACGCCAGGTCAGTGGCATCCAGACCCTCACCCAACGCGACCTGGGGCAGGTCAGGATGCTGCGCGAGGACCTTCACCGGGTCTTCACCGCGCCCGACCAGGCCGGCGCGCTTCGGCTGGTCAACGCGCTGCTCGCCGACACCCGCATCACGCCGCGCCTGACCGAGCACGACGGTCACCCGATCCACATGCACTACTTCGCGCCCGACGCCTCGCTGGCCGAGCACCTGGCCGCCGACTGCGGGATCGCGCTCGCCCACCTGCTGGTCGAGGACGAGTGGGAGCGGCTGCGGACCTGCTCGGCGCCCGACTGCGACCACGTCTTCGTCGACGAGTCGCGCAACAGATCGCGGGTCTACTGCGACAGCCGTACGTGCGGCAACCGCATGCATGTCGCCGCATACCGGGCGCGGCGCCGGGCATGATGGTCCGGTGACAACCGACGAGGTCCGGGACGAGGTCTCGCTGACCAATCTCGACCAGCCGCTGTTCGACGACGCGGGCGTGACGAAGCGGGACCTGGTCGACTATCTCGACGCCATGCACGACCGCATGCTGCCCGTGCTGCGGGAGAGACCCCTGTCGGTGGTCAGGGTCCGTGCGGGTCAGGCGCCGTTCATGCAGAAGAACGTGCCCTCCTACGCGCCGCCGTGGATCCGTACGGTCACGCTGTGGGCGGAGACGTCGCGGCGGGAGGTCTCCTACGCGCTGTGCGACGACCGCAGGACCCTGCTGTGGTTCGCCAACCAGCGCGCGGTGGAGTACCACCCGACGCTGGTGCGGGCGGCCGACTGGGAACACCCCACCCACCTCGTGCTCGACCTCGACCCACCGGCCGGCGACGACTTCCCCATCGTGGTGCGCGCCGCCGGGCTGATCCGCCGGGCGCTGGACGACGCCGGCCTGGCCGGGGCGGTCAAGACCAGCGGCGCGAAGGGGCTGCACGTCTTCGTCCCGCTCGAGAAGGGCGTGGCGATGGCGGACGCCGCCGCCGCCAC
Organism: Nonomuraea sp. bgisy101; assembly: GCF_057708945.1. Taxonomy (NCBI): domain Bacteria; kingdom Bacillati; phylum Actinomycetota; class Actinomycetes; order Streptosporangiales; family Streptosporangiaceae; genus Nonomuraea; species Nonomuraea sp. bgisy101. Next base: position 64,629 of record NZ_JBYITD010000014.1, on the reverse strand, counting down.
CCGGGCCCTCGCCGCGCGGGCCGAGCGTCTCGACCCCGCCATCGCCACCACGGCCTTCATCAGGGAGGACCGCGAGGGCAAGGTGTTCCTCGACTCGACCAGGGCAGGCGGGGCGACGGTCGTGGCCGCCTACAGCCCCCGCGTCCGCCCCGGCGCGACCGTGTCGTTCCCCGTGGCGTGGGAGGACCTCGATCGGGTCACGCCCGCCGACTTCACCATCCGCACCGCCGCCGAGCTGGCAGGCGACGGCGACCCGTGGGCCGAGCTCATGCCCGAGCCTCAGCGGCTGCCCGCCGACCTCGTCGAGGAGGGGCACACCATCCCCGTCGCCAGGGTGCAGGCCATGCACGAGGGCAAGCGCAGGGCCCGAGCCCGCCGGGGCTGAGCCTTCGCCTCAGCCCGCCGGCGGCGCGGCCACCTGGTTGGGGACCGCTCCGCCGTACCGCCTGTCGCGCTTGGCGAAGATCTCGCACGCCTCCCACAGGTCCCTGCGGTCGAAGTCGGGCCAGAGCCTGTTGAGGAAGACCATCTCGGCGTAGGCCGACTGCCACAGCAGGAAGTTGGAGAAGCGCTGCTCACCGGACGAGCGGACGAACAGGTCGACCTCGGGGATGTCGGGCTCGTCGAGGTAGCGGGCGAACACCTTCTCGTTCACCTTGCCAGGCTTGACCCGGCCCGCGGCGATGTCGTGCGCGAGCTTGACCGCGGCGTCGACGATCTCGGCCTGCCCGCCGTAGTTGACGCAGAACTGCAGGGTGAGCGTGCGGTTGTTCCTGGTCATCTCCTCGGCGTCCTGCAGCTCGGAGATGACGCTCTTCCACAGCCGGCCCGGCCGGCCCGCCCAGCGCACCCGCACGCCCATCGCGTTCAGCTCGTCACGGCGGCGGCGGATCACGTCACGGTTGAAGCCCATGAGGAAGCGGACCTCGTCGGGCGACCGCTTCCAGTTCTCCGTGGAGAAGGCGTAGGCGCTCAGGTACGGGATGCCCAGCTCCAGCGCGCCCTCGATGACGTCGAACAGCGACGCCTCGCCCGCCTTGTGCCCCTCCGTCCTCGGCAGGCCGCGCTGCTTGGCCCACCGGCCGTTGCCGTCCATGACGATCGCGACGTGCTTCGGCACCAGGTCCCTGGGGATGGGCGGCGGCACCGCGCCCGAAGGGTGCGGGGCGGGAGGACGGACGTTCACCGTGCTGGTTCCCTTTCTACGTGGCGGAGAGAGCGGATGCCGTGTTCGAGGTGCCACTGCAGGTAGGCGGCGACCAGCCCGCTGCACTCCGCGCGGTGGCGCGTCTCGGAGACGTCCGCCGCGGCCCAGTCGCCGCGCAGCAGCGCCGTCATCAGGGCGAGGGTCTCTCCGGCCGGTACGGCGGCGCCCGCGGGACGGCACGCCCCGCACACCGCGCCGCCCGCCACAATGGCGAACGCCCGCACCGTCTCGGCCCTGCACCTGGCGCACTCCTGCAGCGCGGGCGCGTAACCGGCGACCGCGAGCGAGCGCAGGAAGTAGGCGTCGAGCACCAGCCTGGGCTCGTGGCTGCCGTCGGCCAGCGTGCGCAGCCCGCCCACCAGCAGCAGGAACTGCCTGAGCGCGGGCTCCTTCTCGCCCTGGGTGAGGCGGTCGGCGGTCTCCAGCATCGCGCTGCCCGCCGTGTAGCGGGGGTAGTCGTGGGCCAGCGCCTCGCCGTACGGGTGGATGGTCTCCGCCTGCGTGATCACGTCCAGTGTGCGACCTACGTGCAGTTGAAGATCGACATGTGTGAAAGGCTCCAGGCGCGCGCCGAACCTGGAGGTGGTGCGGCGCACGCCCTTGGCGACGCCGCGCACCTTGCCCGTGCGCTTGGTGAGGAGAGTCACGATCCTGTCCGCCTCACCCAGCTTCTGGGTTCGCAGGACGACGCCCTCGTCACGGTAGAGACTCACCGCTCCAGTCTAGGGTGACCTTCGGGTGGACCGGCTTTGCCCAAGTCTCACTAGACTTTGACGCCTGCCCCTGGTTTACCTGTTGTTCGACCCCCCGCAACTGCCTCGAAAGGGTGACATGACCCGCGTGGTCCTGCTGGGCTCTTCGCCCGGCCCTGACACCGCTCCGACCGGCCTCAGGCTGGCCGCTCTACCCGGCTCCCCCTCCGTCGGCGAGCGACTGCGCGACCAGGCGCTCTCGCTCGACCCGCAGCCGGCTCTGATCGAGCGCACCGATCTCGCCACCGCCCTGCGCGCCCTCGCCGAGGTCGCCGAGTCGGCGCAGGAGAACATCCTCTTCCTGCCGACCAACTCGGTCATCCACGACGAGTTGATCTACCAGATCACCAAGGCCAAGCGCGGCGCCATCGCTCTCGTGGCCAAGGAGCCGCGCGAGGAGGACGAGAACGGCGAGCGGATCGCCTACGACGTCCCCATCGAGGAGGCCCAGCCCGAGATCGGCGGCAACAGTCTCGAAGGGCTGATGGTCCGCACCCGCGTCGGCAAGTCGCGCGTCATCTCGGTCGGCACCGCCCACCACGCCGTCACCAGGCCCAACGCCGTCCTGCTCGGCCCGCTGCACCTCAACGCGCGCCACGCGCCCGTGCTGGCCGAGACCTGCCGCGAGCTCGCCGACCTGGCCCACCTGTTCAGCCCCGAGGACGACCTGGTCCAGCTGATCGTCTTCGGCCTGGTCCGCAAGGGCGTCTCCGTCGGCATCCGCGGCCGCCGCGACCTGTTCTTCCGCCGCATCACCACCCAGGCGGAGGCCAACGAGGCCGCCACCGAGATGCACGGCATGGACGAGGACCGCGCCAGGCTCAACAACGCGGTCAAGGGCGCCGACGGCTTCTTCACCACCTACTTCGTCAGCACCTACTCCCGTTTCATCGCCCGCTGGGCGGCGCGACGCGGGTTGACGCCCAACCAGGTCACCCTGATCTCCATCTTCCTCGGCGTGGCCGCGGCGGCCTGTTTCGCCACCGGCCAGCGGCTCGGCATGGTGGCCGGCGGCGTGCTGATCTACTTCGCGTTCGTCTTCGACTGCGTCGACGGGCAGGTCGCCCGCTACGCCCGCAAGTTCGGCGTGCTCGGCGCGTGGCTCGACGCGACGTTCGACCGGTTCAAGGAGTACGTCGTCTTCGCCGGACTGGCCGTCGGCTACGTGGTCGCCGGCCACAGCGAGGACATCTGGATCCTGGCGCTGGCCGCGCTCTCCCTGCAGTCGGTCAAGCACCTGCTCGACTTCTCCTTCGGCGCGGCCAACCGGCGCAAGCCGCCGTCCCCGCTGCCCACCACGCCGCTGACCGCTCCCGACGACAGCGGCCTGCGCAAGGCGCTGGAGCGGCGCAAGGTCGAGCGCAGCACCGGCATCCGCGGCGTGCTCAAGATGTGGACCAAGGCGGGCAGGTTCCGCTTCGTCTACTGGGCGCGCAAGATGGTCGTGTTCCCCATCGGCGAGCGGTTCGCGGCCATCGCGATCACCGCCGCCCTCTTCGACGCCCGGGTCACCTTCATCACCCTGCTGATCTGGGGAAGCGTCGCCGCCGCCTACACCGTCACAGGACGCGTCATGAGGTCACTCGCATGATCACTCAGCCGCAGGCCAGCACCACCGCCGCTCCCGACCCCGACGGGGAACGGCGGCGCATCCAGACCGCCAGGCTGCTCGCCTACCGCGACGACGGCCCCCTGGTCCACACCCTCGCCCCGCGCCTCGGCAAGGGCTTCCCCCCGGTCCCCACGCTGCTGATCGCGCTCCTCGCGACCATCGCCGTGGCCGTCACCGGCCTGTCGCCGCTGATCGCCGTCGGCGTCATGATCGTGCTCGTGCTCCCCACCGGAGCCCGCGACCACCTCGGCCGCCTCGACTGGCTGGTGCCGCCGCTGCTGCGCGGCACCGAGTTCATCGCGATCATCCTGATCGGCCTGACCTTCGACGCGCCCAAGTGGCTGCTGTTCGTGCTGCTGTACGTCGTCGGCTACCACACCTACGACACCGTCTACCGCACCAGGCAGAGCATCTGGCCGCCCACCTGGGTGTTCATGGCCGGCCTCGGCTGGGAGGTCCGCCTGCTGATCATCGCGGCGGGCGCGGCGCTGGGCGTCCTCACCCCCGTCCTGTACGTGCTGACCGCGTACCTGCTCGTGCTGTTCGCGGTGGAGAGCGTGACCAGCTGGGTACGGCTCGACAAGGCCTCGGCGCAGGCGAGCGCGGACGCCGAGCAGGACCTGGAGGCTTCGCCCGAGGAGGCGCTGGAGCAGGCGACCGGCGAGGCGGAGAAGGCCTGACCGCCGCCTACGCGACAAGCTGACGGGGGAGCTCCGGCTCCCCCGTCAGCTTTTTTGTGCGATGACCTTCGGTTGCGGGGTGAGGCCCTCCGATCTCCGATCTCCGATCTCAGGTCCCCGGTCTCCGGTCCCCGGTCCCCGGTCTCCGGTCCCCGGTCCCCGGTCCCCGGTCTCCGGTCTCCGGTCGAAGCTTTCGGGGTGAGGCCCGTCGGCCGGGACCCGGCTCCGGAGGAAGCCCTCGGGACGGGGAGCCGGGTGTCACGGACGGGTGGTGTCGGCCGCTTTGCGGGCCAGCAGGTGGGCCTGGGGGAAGCCCCGCCGTTCGTCCTGCTCCGCGGCGATGACCAGCCGGGCCACCTCCACGATCCCGCTCTCGCGCAGCAGGTCGGTGACGCGGTCGGGTGACCACCGGTAGGCGAGTGACACGGTGTGGTCGAACGCCTCCGCCAGTTCCGAGGGCACGTCGTGGGCCTGGAAGCTGAGCAGCAGATGTCCGCCGGGGGTGAGCACCCGGTGGAACTCGGCGAACACCTCCGGCAGCCGCTCCGGCGGGGTGTGGATGATCGAGTACCGGGCGAGGATGCCGCCCAGGGTGCCGTCGGGCAGGTCGAGAGCGGACATCGAACCCTCCGCGAACCGCAGGTCCGGATACGCCTGGCGGGCCAGCCCGATCATCTCCGGCGACACGTCGACGCCGAAGGCGGTCAGCCCGAGAGCGTGCAGGTGGGCCGTCACGTGCCCGGGGCCGCAGCCGAGATCGGCGACCGGTCCCGCGCCGGAGTCCTGGACGAGTTCGGCGAACACGCCGAGCATCGAACGGTCCAGCGGGTCGCGCTCGAGCTGGCCGCTGACGAACTCGGCGTACTGGACGGCCATCGAGTCGTAGGCCGAGCGGGTGGTGTGCAGGAAGTCCGGTCCGATCATGGCTGGGGATCGTAGTCCACCCGTCCAGGCGGCGCGCCCCAGGGCCTGCGGGGCGACGACGCCGCCGGCCACGGCACGCCGTGCCTGTCGCACCCAGGGCTCGGCGTTCGACATGGCTCCTCCTGCGGAGGTGGTGGGTGGGCGGAGAAGATGATCAGTCGTCGAGCGTCTGGTAGGCGGTGGTCCAGAAGTCACGGTGCAGGCGCGGAGTGTCGAGGGAGTCCATCGCCGCCTGGGTGAGCAGGATGCCGACGAGCCCCTCGGCCGGGTCGGCGTACGCGGTGGTGCCCAGCCCGCCGTCCCAGCCGAACTGGCCCACGGATGCCAGGTCGCGGCGATGGGTGCGGACGGCCATGCCGAAGCCGTAACCGCCGTGCCTGCCGAAGTGGTCGCCGAACGCGTCCTTCTCCACCTTCTGCTCCGGAGTGAGGTGGTCCATGGTCATCAGCTCGACCGAGGCCCTGGACAGCACGCGCCCCCCTCTGTGGGCCCCCTTGTTGAGCAGCATCCGGTAGAAGGCGTGGTAGTCGTCGACCGTGGAGACCAGCCCGTCGCCGCCGGCTTCGAAGGCCGGGGGCCTGCTGTACTTGCCGCCTTCGGCTTCGTCCCACACCGTCAGCTCGCCGGTCTCGGGGTTGTGCGCGTAGCTGGTGGGCAGGCGGTGGATCTTGTCGGCGGGGACGTGGAAGCCGGTGTCGGTCATGCCGAGCGGGTCGAGCAGCCGCTCGCGCAGGAACGTCTCGAACGACTGGCCCGCGACCCTGGGGATCAGGACGCTGAGGACGTCGGAGCCGGTGTGGTACTGCCACAGCGAGCCCGGCTGGTGCATGAGCGGCAGGCTGCCGAGCCGGGCGATCCATTCGTCGGGCCCGGCGGCGGGGGTGCTGCCGTCCAGGCCGAGTTCGCGCATGGCGACCTGGATGGGGTGGGTGTCCGGCGGGGCCAGGACCGCGCCGAAGCCGAAGGTGAAGGTGAGCAGGTCGCGCACGGTGATCGGCCGGTGGGCGGGGACCGTGTCGTCGAGGGGGGCGTCGATCCGGGTCAGCACCCGCCGGTCGGCCAGCTCGGGCAGCCAGGTGTCGACCGGGTCGTCCAGGCGGAGCCGGCACTCCTCAACGAGGATCATGACCGCGGCGGCGGTGAGGGGCTTGCTGAGCGAGGCCATCCGGAAGATGGTGTCGCGCCGCATCGGGGCGTCGTGGCCGGTGTGCATGGCGCCGATGGCCTCGACGTGCGTCTCGTCGCCGCGGCCGACCAGCGCGACCAGTCCCGGGATCGCGCCGGAGTCCACGTGGCCGGCGAGGACGTCGCGCATCCGGCGCAGCCCCGCCTGTGACAGACCCGCGGCACGCCTCTCCTCCCAGCGGCCCTGAGTCTCCCAGGCACCCTTCGTGTCCCAGGTGCCCTGCATGCTCCAGTTCGCGGACTTCGTCATGATTCTTCCTTTTCCAATTTGTTGCACACGTCGTTCTCGTATGCGAACACTGTACGCACGGAGATGGTCGTGCGCAACCATGCACGATGTACGCGGATGGACACCGGCGGCACGAGCGCCCGGGATTCTCGACGCGACCGGACACCGGTGAAGCCGCACGAGTCTCGATGTCGCCAGACAAGCCAGAAGATTTCCCGCTATGGACGCTGGATGACCGATTAGTGTGGGGATCTAGGGACACTCGGGCCGGAGACCGTTCCGGCAGAGCCGGGAGACGCGGATGGCGTTCTTGTCACGCCTGTTCAAGCGGGGGTCGGGCGATCCGCTCTCCGAACGTGATCACGAGCGGGAAGAGGCTCACCAGCAGGGCGTGAAAGACGCCCGCGAGCAGCCGTTACGCCACTTCACCGACGCTGAGTGCCAGCCCGCCTTCCTCTTCGAGATCAGGTCGCGGGCGCGGGAGCGGATCGCGCGGGTCGACCAAGGGGTGGCGGCTCGCCGTACGGACCTCTTACGGGAGGTCGGCCTGGCGCGGGAGACGGTGTTCAGGGAGACGGGGCGGGCGGATCTCCATCCCGGGGTGACACCGAACGGCGGGGCCGCGGAATCGGGGCGGGCGGCCGGTCGAGGTTCCGAGGGCGGCCGACACGACCCTCATGGCGACCATCCGGGGACCGGCCGCGCCCGGCCCGGCGAGGAGGATCCGTTCATCTCCATCGCCGAGGCCAGGCGGCGGCGGGCCGAGCGGGCGCGGCGCGAGGCGCTGCGGGAGGCGTCCGATCGGATCCACGGGGCGAGGTCGCGGATCGAGCAGCTGGCGCGGGAGTGGGACGGCATGCTCGTGGAACGCAACCACGAGGTGGAGGCGATCCACGCGTGGGCGCAGCAGGTGATCGCGGCCTACCGGCGTGGGGTGATGGGGGCGCATCCGCGGCGGGAGGAGATTCCGTCGCTGTGGAAGGGCGAGGTCGTGGCGATGGACTCCGTGGGGGACGGGGTCACCGCGATCTCCTCCAGGGAGGAGATCGGGGGGCTCCTGGAGGAGGTCGAGCACCGGATCGAGATCTGGCACAGCGAGGTCAGGGGGGTGGGCGAGCTTCCTCGCGGCCGGAGGTGGCGGGAGCTTCCAGCGGGAACTTCGGCCGACCTCCCGCGAGAGGAGCGACGGCGGGCGGACGGGAGCCCGCATGAGGACGACGTCCCGCGGGACGAGGGATCGCGGGAGGACGGCGGCTCGCAAGACGAGCGACCGCAGGAGGGCGGGAGCGTGCACGAGGGCGGGAGCCCGGACGAGGACAGGAGCCCGGACGAGGACGGGCGGGCACACGAGGAAGGGCGGGGCTCCCGCGACGGTTCGACGGGTCGGACTGGGGATGCGAACAGCGTGGGCGAGGCGCGGGGAGAACGATGAGGCGGGGGCGGTGGGTGGCGGGGCTGGTGACCGTCGGGCTGGTCGGTGCCGGAGTGGCGGGGTGCGGGACGGAGGCGAGGGCGGTCTGCGGGGTCATCGTGGACTCCACCAGCTACGCCGACCCGGCGGCCAGCCGTACCGATGTGACCTCCAAGTTGCCGGCCTTCGTGGACGGGTGTGACTGGGTCGGGTTCGCCGCGGTCACGGGCTCGTCGGAGAGCAGCACGTGCCGCGAGGACCCGGTCGCGGTGGCGGCGTCGGCGAGGGAGAACCCGAACGACAACCCGGTCGTGGAGGAGCGGATCCGCAAGCACAGGCTGACGCAGGTGCTGCCTCGCGCGGCCGAGCTGTTCGACTGCCCGGCCGAGGGTGAGGGGTCGGATGTGCTCGGGTCCTTCCGTTACGTCGTGAAGCAGATGGGCGCCCGGCGGCAGCCTGACGTGACGCACCGGATCATCGTGTTCAGCGACCTGATCAACAACAGGGGCGATCTGAACGTCAACAAGCTGGATCTGGGCGATGCGGCGAGGAAGCAGAAGATCAAGGAGCTCAGGGACGCGCGGCTGCTGCCGGATCTGACCGGGTACGAGGTGGCCGTCCATGGGTTCCTGCGCAAGAAGGGCTCGGATCCGGACCGCTTCCCGCTGCTGGAGAGCTTCTGGAGGGAGGCGCTAGAGTCGGCGGGAGCCGTCTCGGTGGATCTGCTCTAGCTCCCCGGTACGGCGGTGGCAGGCCGCCGTACCGGGGAGGTCGGGTTCACCAGCCGATGCCGATGGTCAGGCGGGTCGGCGGGTTGGCGTTGGGGAGGATCTTGACGCTGCTCTGGTCGTTGATGTCGTCGTAGGCGAAGCCGTAGGCGCGTCCCTGGAGCCCCACGGTGTGGAAGAAGCCGGCGTAGTCGTTCCTGGCGACACCCGCAGGGTAATAGCCCGAGGCGGTGCCCCACCAGGCCGCGGGGTTCATCGCGACGCCCCTGTTGAACGCGGCGCAGAACTCCGCGCCCAGCTCGAGTTCGACCGTGCTCATCCCGGCGGAGGCCAGCGCCCCCGAGCACTCCACCACGTCCTTGGTGGTGGGCTTGTTCAGGAAGTACGGCCCCGCCCCGTTCCTGGTGAATTGCAGGCGCCCGCCGGAGACCCGGCCGGTGAAGGTGACGCCGAGGCGGTTGAGCGTGAACTGGTTGGCGGTGTAGTGGTTCCACACCTGGTCGATGACGGGCTTGAGGTACTCGGACTGGCGGAACAGCGGTGAGGAGCGCGGTGCGACGATCCGGTGGTCGTTGACGAGGGGGCGGAACGGCGAGCCGACCGCGGCGGTGTAGCGGGAGCGGACCTGGTCGCGGGTGAGGGTGATGCCGACGGTCTCGTCGTATCCGATGGCGCTCTGCTGGAGCCTGGCGGTCATGGGGAAGCCGAACATGTCGACCTGCGTGGTGTTGCCGCCGAACGGGATGGCGCTGTGCGCGTAGGTGAACTCGTACCAGTCGAAGTGGACGTCCTGGTTGGGGTCGGAGGGGTTGGCCAGGTCGGGGCCGCCCCAGCCGCGGTTGTCGGGCGAGATGGGGATGTACATCGGCGAGCCGAGCGAGACGTACATCCTGGCGCCCTCGATGCGGCTGGGGATGGTGACGGTCCGCGCCTGGGCCAGAGTGAAGGACATGTCGGCGTAGTTGCGGCCGTTCTTGGTCAGGTGCCCTGGCGCGTTCTCCTCGGACTGATCGATGTGGGCGAGAGTACCGTCGGACTTCAGGTAGTGCCACTCCCCCGGGGTCGGCATGCCGAGGATCATGATGTGGATCTGGCTGTCGGACCATCTGCCGGCGGTGTTGTTGGTGAAGGTGACGGGGAACGTGCCGGGGCCTGCGCCGCCGGAGCCGTTGTGCGTGTAGGTGAAGCGCGGTGTGTCGTAGAGGGGGCCGCCCTTCTCGTAGGTGAACCAGTACTCGACGCGGGTTCCCGACGACAGGTCGCCGACGGTCTTCTCCCAGGTGCCGCCCCGGTCGGTCATGCGGACGTTCTGCTGGGGAACCCCGCTGACCAGATAGTGGACGTCGACGAGCGAGGCGGGCGTGGTCGGCTTGAACCAGATCACGGCCGAGGCGGCCCCCGAGGGGGTGACTCCCTGGGTGTGGTCGGCGGCCGACGGGGCCGAAAGCGCGCCCACGAACGTGATGATCGATACGAGCAGGCGTAACGACATGGCTCTCCTCTCAGGACCGTCCCGAGAGCGCTCTCTCACAGCATTCACACCCGTGTGCGCCGCTGTCAATATGGCATTGACACGACGGAAAAGCCATGTTCACATCAACCACAGAGAGCGCTCTCCCACATCAACCCCCCGCCCCGCTCGGAGAACCGCCATGCCATCGACATACCTCAGACGCCTGGTCGCGACCGTGGTCGCGCTCTTAGGCGCGGGAGCCCTCGTCGCCGCCGTGCCGCCGACCCCCACCGGCTGGAGCCTGGTGTGGGCCGACGACTTCAACGGCCCTTCGGGATCTCTGCCGTCGTCGAGCAACTGGATCGTCGACACCGGTCACGCCTACCCGGGAGGACCGGGCAACTGGGGCACCGGCGAGATCCAGAACTACACCGCCGACCCCGCGAACGTCAGCCTCGACGGCTCGGGCAACCTGCGGATCACCCCGATCGGCAGCGGGCAGAACTGGACCTCGGCGCGCATCGAGACCCGCCGCGCCGACTTCAAGCCCGCCGACGGGCGCATCCTGCGCATCGAGGGCAGGATCCAGATGCCCAACGTGACGGGCGACGCGGCGCTCGGCTACTGGCCCGCCTTCTGGGCGCTGGGCTCGCCGTACAGGGGGAACTACTGGAACTGGCCGGGCATCGGCGAGTTCGACATCATGGAGAACGTCAACGGGATCAACGCGGTCTGGGCCGTACTGCACTGCGGCGTCAACCCCGGCGGCCCGTGCAACGAGACCACAGGGCTCGGCGCCAACAGGGCGTGTCCCGGCTCGACCTGCCAGTCGGCCTTCCACACCTACCGCTTCGAGTGGGATCGCAGCGTCTCGCCCAACCAGCTGCGCTGGTACGTCGACGGGCAGCAGTTCCACAGCATCAGCCAGGCCCAGTTCGACGCGGGCACGTGGAACAACATGACCGGCCACGCCGGCTACTTCCTGCTGCTCAACGTGGCCATGGGCGGAGCCTTCCCCAACGCGCTCGCCGGGCCGACGCCGACCGCGGCGACCGTGTCGGGCAGGCCGATGGTCGTCGACTACGTGGCCGTCTGGCAGAGCGGCGGCGGCACCCAGCCCACCGACCCGCCGACCGACCCGCCGGGCGGCGTCGACGCCCGCTCGACCATCCAGGCCGAGCGCTACCAGGCCCAGTCGGGCACCATGGTCGAGACGACGACCGACACCGGCGGCGGCCAGAACGTCGGCGCCATCGCCAACGGCGACTGGCTGCGCTTCGACGGCGTGAACTTCGGCGGCACGCCCGCGCGGCAGTTCGTCGCCAGAGTCGCCTCGGGCGCGGCGGGCGGGGTGAGCGGCCTGGTCCAGGTACGGCTGGACAGCCCGACGGCGGCGCCGATCGGCGACTTCGCGATCGCCGGCACCGGCGGCTGGCAGAGCTGGCGGACCGTCCCCGCCAACATCGCGCCGACGACCGGCACGCACACGGTCTATCTGACCTTCAGCAGCGGCCAGCCCGCGGACTACGTCAACCTCAACTGGTTCACGTTCGCGACCTAGCCGCGCGGCGCCGGGCCAGGATGCGCTCGGCCCAGCTGGCCGCCTCCGGGTCGCGCAGACCCTCGACCACCCCGCCGAGGTAGGCGGTGGCCAGGCTCTCGAAGCCGTTGTCCACCTGACGTACCCTGCCGGCGCGGCGGCGGTCGGCGGCCTGGAGGTGCTGGCCGATGCTCTCGGCGTAGCCGGCGTCGCGCTGATAGTCGGACTGGGCCTGCGCGCACGCGCGCTGCTCGTGGTCGCGCTTGGCACGCAGCTCGCGCAGCCTCCTGTCGTTGGGGTTGTGCATGCGCCTGCCGAGGTCGGCGGCGATCAGCGCGGTGGCCACGAGCAGGGCGAGCAGCAGGATCATCGTGGGCACCTGGCTCACGCCCTCGGAGGTGGGGCCGATGTCCTGGCCGTCCACGACGAGCGGCCTGACGAGGGCGTCCCTGCGCAGCACGGCCACGGCGACGATCAGCCCCGCCCAGACCAGGGCGACCGCGACCAGCAGCCACCTGCCGCGGGCGGGGCTGCCGTTCTCCTGCCAGGTGCGAAACGCCCTGCCGTACATGTGGGGCGCCACCAGCATGATCAGGGCGGCGCCGGTGGCGATCAACGCGGTCATCTCCACGCTGTCGCCCCACGCCAGGATGACCTGGTACAGGATGGGCACCTCGACGATCACCAGCAGCAGGAGCAGCACGGCGGCGGGCAGCCAGCGGCGGATCGCGGGCCAGCGGCTGCCCGACAGGGCGATCGAGCTCGGCCTGCCGTCGCCCGGCCGCCTGCTCGGCTGCTCCAGCTCGGTGACGCGCTGCTGGGTGTCGTCGAGGGTACGGCGGGCCTCGGCGAAGCGGCGCTGCGACTCGGCTAACTTGATCTTCTGCGACTCGAACGCGGCCCTGTCGTGCTGGACCTCGCGCTCGGTGGCGTCCTCGATCCTGCTCAGCTCGGCCAGCCGCTCGTCCTCGAGCTCGTGGAAGCGGGGGACGCTGCCGGTCTCCAGCGTGAGGGTGTCGAGGTGGCCCCCTTCGGCATGGGCCCTGCCGAGCTCGCGTTCCTGCCCCCGGCGGGCGGCCCAGTCGGGCAGGTGGTAGAGATCGCCGTCGTAGGCCACGGCGGGCGCGATGCGCGTGACCTCTCCTTGCTCGGCAGGCTGGTCCTTGAAGCGCATCAGGCCTCCTACGCGGTCCGCGTCCTTCGATGCTAAACGCTGATGTCGCGCCCATGGCGGACGTGTTCGCTGGTGTCACGGCGCGGCCTCGCCTCGCGCGGTGCCGAACCGCTCGCCGTACAGGACAGGCTGTATACAGGGGTCGTGGAACTGGATCGGTTGGATCGGGACATCATCGGGGCGCTGGTCGACGATGCCCGAGCGACATATGCACAAATCGGACAGCGCATCGGTCTGTCGGCGTCGGCGGTGAAGCGCCGCGTCGACCGGCTGCGGGACGCCGGAGCGATCACCGGCTTCAGCGCCCGCATCGCCCCTCAGGCGCTCGGCTGGACCACCGAGGCCTACGTCGAGCTGTTCTGCCAGGGCAAGACCTCGCCCGCCGCGATCGGCCTGGCCATCGCCCGGCATCCCGAGGTGGTCTCCGCCTGCACGATCACCGGCGAGGCGGACGCGCTGCTGCACATCAGGGCCACCGACGTGCGCCACGTGGAGCGGGTGATCGAGCGGATAGCGGCCGAACCGTTCGTCGTCCGTACCAAGAGCTCGATCGTGCTGTCCCGGCTGGTGGACGAGGCGCAACGAATCGGTGCCGCAGCGCCCCAAGACGCAACAGACCCACCCCAACACGCAATATCGGGCGCTTGGCCTGCGTAAACACTGTTCCTAGGCTGCTGACGTCCCCCTCTGACGAGTTGGAGCCGCAGCATGCCCAAGCACTACCTGATGTGCCGTCCTGACTTCTTCGCGGTGGAGTACGCGATCAATCCGTGGATGGATCCCGATGCGGGCGCCGACCGCGAGGTGGCCGTCAGGCAATGGGAGGGGTTGAAGGCCGCCTACGAGGAGCTGGGCCACCAGGTCAGCCTGATCGACCCGATCGAGGGGCTGCCCGACATGGTCTTCGCCGCCAACGGCGCCCTCGTGGCGGGCGGCAGGGTCTACGGCGCGCGTTTCGCCTTCCCCGAGCGGGCCGCGGAGGGCCCCGCCTACCTGCGGTGGTTCTCCGAGCGCGGCTACCCGACCCACGAGCCCGTCCACGTCAACGAGGGCGAGGGCGACTTCCTCGCGATGGACGAGGTGATCCTGGCCGGCACCGGCTTTCGCACCTCGCGGGAGGCGCACAACGAGGCGCAGGAGTTCCTCGGCCGCCCCGTCGTCTCGCTCCAGCTGGTCGACCCGCGCTTCTACCACCTCGACACGGCGCTGTTCCCGCTGCACGGGCGGAATATCGCCTACTACCCCGGAGCGTTCTCCGAGGGGAGCCGGAGCGTCCTGCGCAGGATGTTCCCCGACGCCGTGATCGCGGGCGCCGACGACGCCGAGGTGCTCGGCCTGAACGCCGTCAGCGACGGCAGGAACATCGTGATCAATTCGGAGGCGCACGACCTCCAGCTCGATCTCAAGCGGCGCGGATACGAGGTCATCCCCGTCGAGCTCGGCGAGCTCCGCAAGGCAGGCGGGGGTCCCAAGTGCTGCACACTGGAAATCAGGGGGGAGAACTGACTATGACCACCAGCGCAGAAATCATCGAGGTCAGCGAGCACCGCAGCGCGCACAACTACCATCCGCTGCCCGTCGTGATCCACGAGGCGCACGGAGCCTGGGTGACCGACGTCGAGGGCAGGCGTTACCTGGACTTCCTGTCCGGATACTCGAGCCTCAACTTCGGCCACGGCAACCCGAAGATCATCGAGGCGGCCCAGGAGCAGCTCAAGAACCTCACGCTGACCAGCAGGGCGTTCTACCACGACCAGTTCGCCACGTTCTGCGCTGGACTCGGCGACCTGACGGGCAAGGACATGATCCTGCCGATGAACACCGGCGCGGAGGCGGTCGAGACCGCCATCAAGGTCGCCCGCAAGTGGGGCTACCAGGTCAAGGGCGTGGCGCGGGAGCAGGCCAACATCATCGTGATGGAGGACAACTTCCACGGCCGCACCACCACGATCGTCAGCTTCTCCACCGACCCCGACGCGCACGCGGACTTCGGGCCGTACACGCCCGGATTCAAGATCGTCAAGTACGGCTCGGTCGAGGCGATCCGCGAGGCGATCGACGCCCACACGGTGGCCGTGCTGGTCGAGCCGATCCAGGGCGAGGCGGGCGTGCTGGTGCCGCCGGACGGGTACCTGACCCAGGTGCGCGAGCTGTGCACGGAGCACAACGTCCTGATGATCGCGGACGAGATCCAGTCGGGGCTCGGCCGTACGGGCAAGACCTTCGCCTGCGATCACGAGGGCGTCGTGCCGGACATCTACGTGCTGGGCAAGGCCCTGGGCGGCGGCGTGGTCCCCGTCTCGGCCATCGCGGCGAACCGGAACGTGCTCGGCGTGATCCAGCCGGGCCAGCACGGCTCGACGTTCGGCGGCAACCCGCTGGCCTGTGCGGTGGCCAACGCGGTGATCGAGATCCTCAACACGGGCGAGTTCCAGGCCAGGGCGGCCAGGCTCGGCGAGGTGCTGCACGCCCGCCTGGGCGAGATGGTCGGCAACGGGGTGGTGACCGTGCGCGGGCGCGGGCTGTGGGCCGGCGTCGACATCGACCCGTCCCTCGCCACGGGTCGCGCGGTGTCCAAGGCGCTGATGGAGCGCGGCGTGCTGGCCAAGGACACCCACGGCTCCACGATCAGGCTCGCCCCGCCGATCGTGATCTCCGAGGAGGACCTGCACCACGCGGTCGACCAGCTGGCCGACGCGATCGCCTCCTTCAAGTAGTCCCCCGGGTACGGCTCGCGCCCCGCGCGGCGCGAGCCGTACCGCCGGATCAGCGGGTGGGCGTCACTGTCACGGTCACCGCGACCGTGGGCTCTTCGCTGGGCTCCTCCGTGGGTTCGCTCTCAACGGCCGGCCGCTCGGGGATCGACGTCGGGCTCGCCGAGCGGATGGGAGTGTCCGTGGGCGGTTCGGCGCCCGGCTCGCCGGGTGTGGGCGTCACGGTCACCGTCGGCTCTTCGGTCGGAATCGGCGACGGCGACACGCTGGGCTTCATCGTCGCCTCGGCGGTGTCGTCGCAGCTGCTGTCATGCCCCGCGGTCGCCGCTTCCGCCGGGAGCGCGTCCACGACCGAGACGGCGGTCTCCGTGGTCAGTGCGAGCAGCGAGCCGGCGGGAGCGCCGACGGTCTTCTCGTCCACGACGGTCCCGCGCTCGCCCATGAACATGAACGTCGCGGGGTCGAAGATGAGCTGGTCCAGCATGCCGTCCTTCCCCTTGTGGCCGAGCGCGGTCCCCTTGCGGCCCGCGCCGTCCTCGACGCCCTCGGCGACCTCCACACCGGGCAGCGACCTGGCGGCCGTGAACAGCGCCTCGCGCTGCGCCCGCGGCAGGTACGTCTCCCTGATCAGGTCGCCCACCGCCACGAAGGGCTCGGAGTTGGTGCCCTTGGCCCGCTTGTCGAGGAAGGCGCGCATGCCGTCCGCGTCCGTCGGCAGCGTGGCCAGGAAGGCGTAGTCGTTGCGGAACGCGCCCAGCCGGTCGGGGCAGGAGGCCAGCTGCATCCAGTCCTTGCCCTGCCAGTCCTTGGCCTCCTCCGGCAGCGGCCAGCCGGGGAACTGCCTGGGCTCCAGCCCCTCGATCGACAGCAGGCCGTTGGCGCCGCCGTCCGCCGACCGCCACAGTTGCCGCTTGGTCCGGTACAGGTAGCGGCTCTCCTTCGTGCCCATGGAGTAGGCGCTGTACATCGTCTCCGACTCCACCAGCACGAACTGCCCAGGCTTCGGCACGAGCTCCTCGCCCATGCCCACCGTGACCGGCGACGCGGGGCGGGCCACCGTGCCGTCCCGCGAGCCTGAGGAAAGGGCGAACGCCACCCCGCCGACCAGCGCCACGGTCAGCCCGAAGGCTCCCGCCGCCTGCCAGCCGAGACGGGGAAACCGGAAGCCGCGCCTGGCCGTCGTCTCCTGCACCAGGCGGCGGCGGGCGGCCTCCCGCGCCTCCTGCGGGTACGAGGGGACGGCCGGCCGCCCCTCGGCGAAGATCCTGATCTCGTCATCCATGCTCGGGCTCCTCCTGGAAGGGATCGGTGCCGCCGAGGGCCCTGCGCACCTTCGTCCTGAGCCGGTGCAGGCGCGAGCGAACGGTGCCTACGGGGATGTCGAGTGCGAGCGCCACATCCTCGTAGGTCAGATCCGCCCACGCCACCAGCAGCAACAGGTCCCGCTCGGCCGCCGACAGGCGGGTGAGCGCCTTGGCGAGCCTGGGCTGAAGTTGCTCCGCGGTGACCCTGTCGGCGCTGCGCTCGTCGAAGGACCCAGGACGGTCGGGCGCGAGGCGCGCCATGGCCTGGGTACGGCGGCGCTCGGCCCGGCGGTGCTGCGCCACGACGTTGGTCGCGATGCCGTACAGCCATGGCCTGGCGTCGGAACGCGAGCGGTCGTAGCGCGCCCTGCCGCGGAAGGCGGCCAGAAACACCTCGCCCACCGCGTCCTCGGCCAGTTCGGGGCCGAGGCGCCGTGCGGCGTACCTGAAGATCTCGTCGGCGTGCCGGTCGAACAGGGTGGCGAACAGCTCAGGTTCACTCACTGACTGCCCGACCAGCGTCGCGTCGTCCAACGCCTGCGCCATCACCACGGGAGGGATTCCTTTCTGCGGTCAACCAGTACTTGGCCGCAGCCCGCAGTCCGGTTCCACCTACTTTGCCAGCCTCCATGCCTGGAGTCCCTCGGGCGCCTCGTCGGGCGCGAACCCGGCCGCGGTCAGCTCGGCCCGCACCGTCGCCGCCGAGGGGCGGTAGGTGACGCTCTCGACGACGTCCTCGCTGATGACGGCGTCCCCGTGCCTGATCCGGTACGTGAAGCTCGCGGAGACCCGCTCGCCCTCCACGGCGTGCGTCCTGCCCCAGATCTCGTAGGTGTGCCTGCCGACCTGGTAGGCGGCCATCCGGGCGGGCTCGCTGGGCGTCGGCATGGGCCGCTCGGTGTAGTTGAACACCAGGCGCCCGCCGGGCACGAGCTGGCGGGCGAGGGTCTCCCACAGCTTCGCCCTGTCCTCGATCGCGTAGAGGACGGCGATCATCACCACCATGTCGACCGGCTCGTCGAGGTCGACGTCGAGCGCGCCGTACGGCAGGACGGTCACCCTGCCGAGGAGATCGGGGCGCCCCGCGAGCCTGGACAGCAGCACCGAGCGCATGCCGAGCGAAGGCTCCAGCGCGAAGATCTCGCCCTCGGTCGCTGCGGCGATGAGCTCGGTGATGAGGCCGGTGCCCGCACCGATCTCCAGCACGTCTCCCCTCACGAGCGGGGGGAGCTTCTCCCGCACCTCGGGCACATGCCCATCCTCATGCCAAAGGTCATAGAAGGGGACGGCCGCGGCGTACTGGTCAAAGGTCATGCACCGTTTCTAGCGGCTCCAGCGACTCGCCGTGCCACACCACGGTCACCCGGTCGCCGAACTCCAGCGACGCCAGCGCGTTCTGGAACAGCGGACCCTTGGTCACCCGCCAGTGGAACGGCGGGCGGGGGATGCGCGCGAGCGAGGCGAGCGCGCCGCCGATCAGCGTCGCGATGCCGAACTGGGTGAAGACGTTGGCCAGCCGCAGCACCTTGCTCAGCGGGTTGCGGATGGGCGAGCAGACGATCTGGTAGATCGGCCCGGGCGCCTGCGCCAGGTAGGAGTAGTGCACGTCGCCCGAGAGGATCAGCACCGGCTTGCCCAGCCGGACCAGCAGCCGCGCCAGGTCCTCGAACGAGCGGCGGAAGGCGCCCCAGTGCTCCAGGTCGAAGGCCTGCCTGAACCGCTCCGACAGCCAGGCGACGATCTTGCCCCACTTGCCGTCGCACAGGGCCTCGTTCCAGTTCTGCACGTAGTGGACGCCCTCGGGCAACAGGAAGGGGATCGACGAGCCGATGATCAGCCGGCCGTTCGCCTGCTCGATCTGGCCCTCCAGCCACTCCCACTCGCCCGGGTCGAGCATCCTGCGGTCGCCGGGGGTCAGCTGGCGGGCGCACCTGGTGTCGACGATGATCAGCCGGGAGTGTCCGAGGTCGCGGGCGTAGCTCCACCTGTTGCTGCTGGGGTCGGCGTCGGCCTCGGCGGCGAAGCTGTCGAGCGCCCCGGCGCCCTCGCCGCGCTTGAGCGCGGCCAGCAGCGGGTCGTCGGCGCGCTCGTCCGGCGACAGGTTGCCCAGGTGCTGATAGATCCAGTAGGCGCCCAGTCCCGACACCACCCTCCGCTGCCACCAAGGGGTGCGCGCCATCTTGGCCCGCCAGTCCTTGGAGGTGTTCCAGTCGTCGCGCAGGTCGTGGTCATCGAAGATCATGGCGGTGGGCACGGTCGACAGCAGCCACCGGATGTCGGGGTCGGTCCAGGCCTGGCGGTAGAGCTCGGCGTACTCCTCGAAGTCGGCGATCTCCTTGGCGGGCTCCTCGCCCGGCTTCCTGCGCGAGGCGATGAACTCCAGCATCGGCGCCGAGGGCTTGTCGGCGTAGACCTGGTCGCCGATCATCAGCAGCAGGTCGGGCAGCTCCCGGTCACTGCCCGCGAAGGCGTGCAGCACGTCCACGCCGTGCGTCGCGGTGTGCGCGGGGTCGTGGGGCACGCTGGTACGGCACGACCCGAACATCAACCGCGAAGGCCCCTGGGGCGGCATCAGCCTGATACGGCTGGGCCGGTCGACAGGCCACACCGGATCACCGTCCACCTCGACGGTGTACTCCCCCTCGAAACCCTCCAGGTCGACGATCGCGTAATGGTGGCCGTGGACGCTGAAGGTAGGGGTGTCCCATCTCCCGCACACCGTGACGACACCGGGCTGGTCGGTCTCCATCCAGATGGAGGCCCTTGTTGAGTCGACGTAGCGAAGCATCGGACCGACGACCAGTTCAGGCATTCGTCCCCTTGGTGTGACGTTTCGGCGTGGTACTCGTGTCAAGACTGCCAGAGTGTCACGTTCCCCTCACGTCGATCTCCGGCTTGGATTCTTGAGCATGAGGATCAGCTCCGGGTTACGCTGATCACTACAGAACCGCCCATGGGACAAGCAATGGCGCTTTCCCGCTTCTGGGCGTACATAACAGGAGGAAGTTCTTCCATGACCGTCATGGTGCCGTCAAGGACGCCGGCCCTGATCACTCCCGGGCGACAAGCTCTCGACTCCGCTCTCCACCAACTCGGCCAGGCGGCCGAACAGCTCGGCCTCGACGACGGCCTGCACACGATGCTCGCCACGCCGCGCCGCTCGCTGACCGTCTCGGTCCCCGTCCGCCGCGAGGACGGCACGATGGACGTCGTGCAGGGCTTCCGAGTCCAGCACAACGTCTCGCGCGGCCCCGCCAAGGGCGGTATCCGCTTCCATCCGGCCACCGACATCCACGAGGTCACCGCGCTGGCCATGTGGATGACGTGGAAGTGCGCGCTGGTCGGCATCCCGTACGGCGGCGCCAAGGGCGGCGTCTCCGTCGACCCGACCGTGCTCACCACCAGGGAACTGGAGCGGCTGACCCGCCGCTACGTCAACGAGATCCTCCCGCTCATCGGGCCCGAGAAGGACATCCCCGCGCCCGACGTCGGCACCGACGAGCAGACCATGGCCTGGATCATGGACACCTACAGCGTCAACGCCGGCTACTCCGTGCCGGGTGTCGTCACGGGCAAGCCGATGACGCTGGGCGGGTCGCTCGGCCGTACGGGAGCGACCTCCAGGGGCGTGCAGATCGCCACCCTGTCCGCGCTCGGCCGCTCGCCCGAGGGCGTGACCGTGGCCGTGCAGGGCTTCGGCAAGGTGGGCGCACTGGCCGCGCAGTACCTGTCCGACGCGGGCGCGAAGATCGTCGCGATCTCCGACGTCACCGGCGCGGTCCACAACTCCTCCGGCTTCGACGTGGCCGACCTGCGCGCCTGGGTGGCGGAGAGCGGCGGCGTCGCCGGCTACCGCCACGGCGACGCGATGGACCACGCCGCGCTGCTGGAGCTGGACGTGGACGTCCTGGTCCCCGCCGCGCTGGAAGGCGCGATCACGGCGGAGAACGCGCCGAGGGTGAAGGCGCGGCTCATCGTCGAGGGCGCCAACGGGCCGACCACGCCCGAGGCGGACGAGATCCTCGCCGCGCATGGGACCACGATCGTTCCCGACATCCTGGCCAACGCCGGTGGGGTGATCGTGTCGTACCTGGAGTGGGTGCAGAATATGCAGGCCTACTCGTGGAGCGCCAACGAGGTCGAGGTCAGGCTGCGCGACCTCATGGAAGGCGCCTTCGCCGAGGTCAAGTCGGTGGCGGCGGCGCGCGGGATCACCCTGCGCCAGGCGGCCCACGTGATCGGCGTGGGCAGGGTCGCCGAGGCCCACCAGATGCGGGGTCTCTACCCCTGACGTGTGACGGGGTGGCGCGGGTGAAGGTCCGCGCCGCCCCGGTTCGTAGGATCCCCCTATGACATATCCCGATCCGATCTATTTCGACGACAAGGGCGAGAACAGCGCCGTCCACCGCCCTGCGGGCTCCGAGCCCGACCTGGTCTACCCGACCGGCAACACCGTCGACTACCTGGCCACCGGCGCCTCCACCGGTGGCCTGTTCGGTCTGTATCGCTGGAACATGGGCCCGACGCCTTCGGGGCCCGGACCGCACTTCCACAAGACGATCACCGAGTCCTTCTTCGTGCTCGAAGGCTCGATCAAGATCTACAACGGTGACCGCTGGCTCGACACCAAGCCCGGGGACTGGGTCCATGTCCCCGCGGGCGGCGTGCACGGCTTCCGCAACGAGTCCGGGGAACCCGCCTCCATGCTGCTGCACTTCTCGCCCGGCGCGCCGCGCGAGGGCTACTTCGAGGGCCTGCTCGACATGGCGAACATGAGCGACGAGGAGAAGGCCGAGTTCTACCTGCGCCACGACAACTACTGGCTCTGAGCACCCTGCCGTCCGTTCGTCTTCGTCAGACCCCGGCGGGTCACGCATAGGGGGCGGTGATGACCTCCATGTTGTGGCCGTCGGGGTCGTCGAAGTAGACGCCGCGGCCGCCGTACAGGTGGTTGATCTCCCCCGCCTTCCTGTGCGCGGGGTCGGCCCAGTAGTCCAGGCCGCGTTCCCTGATCCGCGCGAAGATCTCGTCGAACTCGGGCTCGCTGACGATGAAGCAGTAGTGGATCGTCCGGAAGTCGGCGGAGTCGAGGTAGTCGAGCGTGACGCCGTTGGCGGTCTCGACGGGGACGAACGGACCCCACTGCGGGCCCACCTTCAGGCCCAGGATGCCCGCGATGAACTCGGCCGAGGCGTGCTTGTCGCTGCTCGGCACGATCGTGTGGTTCAGGTCGACAGCCATGCTTCCACCGCACCACCGATCACCGCTCGTGGCAATGCCTCAGGGGTGCGGGCCCGCGCCGTCGAGCGCCCGCACCAGGCCCTCCAGGTGCGACATCAGCTGCTCGGTGCTGTCGTCGCCGTAGGCCGTGGTGATGAGCCGCTGGTGCTCGGCCACGCTGCCCTCCACCCTGGCCAGCAGGTCCCGTCCGCGCTCGGACAGGAACACCGCCACCCTGCGCCGGTCGCCCGCCGAGGGCCCCCGGTAGACGAGCGAGCGGTCGATGAGCCTGTCGACCGCCTTGGTGAGCGTCGGATGCGGCATCAGCACGGCCGCCGCGAGGTCGCCCATCGAGTGGCCGAGACCGTCGGCGAGCGCGCGCAGGATGCGCCACTGCTCCACCGTGACGTCCTCGGAGGCGAGCGAGGCCGCGAGCCCCCTGTTGACCAGGCGTTCGGCTCGGCTGAGGAGGTAGGACAGGGACGAACCCAACCCGGTCGTCAGCATCCGACTGCCCCTTTCGCCCGCCACCTACCAGGGAGGATACTCGTCGGCGTGGCAGGGACCATCGCTCCCTTCGAAGCTCGGCTCTTCGAGACCGGCGCCCTCAGGGTCGGGCTCGTGGTCCCCGTGTCGGGGGTGCTCGGCCTGGTCGGCCCCTGCGCGATCAACTGCGCGGTGCTGGCCGCCGAGGAGGTCAACAGGTCGGGGGTGAACGGCAGGCCGATCGAGCTCGTGCTGATCGACGGCGGCAGGCCGCCGCGGGAGGTCGCGCGCGAGGTGGGCGAGCTGGTCGCCACGGGGACGATCGAGGCCGTCGTCGGCACCCACGCCTCCGATGTCCGCATGAGCGTCGCCAAGGCCGTCGCCTCCAGGGTGCCGTTCGTGTACGCCCCGCCATACGAGGGGATCGGGGCCGCGCCTGGAATCTACTTCCTCGGCGAGACGCCCGCGCAGCAGCTCGGTCCCGGGCTGTCTTACCTGCGCGGCAGGCGCAGGTGGTTCCTGCTGGGCAACGACTACGTGTGGCCCCGCCTGGTGCACGCCGCCGCCCGCCTCAGGCTCGGTCCCGCCGTCGCGGGCGAGCGCCTGGTCCCGTACGGCAGCGCGACCGCGGCCCTCGACGAGATCGCCAGGCTCAGTCCCGACGCCATCCTGCTCAGCCTCATCGGCAGCGACCTGGTGCGGTTCAACCGCGCCTACGCCGAGAGCGGCCTGACCGCGGCCAGGCTCTGCGGCGCGCTGGAGGAGCACGGCCTGCTCGGCGTCGGCGGCGACGCCACCGGCGAGCTGTACGCCTCGATGGGCTACTTCCACGGGCTGACCACCGACGCGGGCCTGGCCTTCGCCGAGCGCTACGCCGGCCGGTTCGGCCCCGACGCGCCGATGCTCAACGGCCACGGCCACGGCTGCTACGAGGCCGTCGCCATGCTCGCCGCGCTGGCCGTCAGGGCCGGCACGCTCGCCGTGCCCGACGTGGACGCGGTCGCCGACGGCACCACGATCACCAGTGGGCGCGGCCCGATCACCCTGTACGGCAGGCAGGTGCGCCAGCCGGTGCACCTGGCCAGGGCCGAGGGGCTGGACTTCCAGATTGTCTCTTCACGATGAAACCTTTTCTGTGGAAAGCTTTTGGGTATGACCACACCCCCTGAGCCCGAATCCATCGAGAAGTTCGGCTACCGCCAGGAGCTGCAACGCTCGCTCAGCTTCGCCGACCTGATGATCTACGGCCTGATCTTCATGGTGCCGATCGCGCCCTTCGGCATCTTCGGGACCGTCTATCAGGCCTCCGGCGGCATGGTGGCGCTCGCCTACGTCATCGGCCTGGTCGCCATGGCCTTCACGGCCCTGTCCTACGCGCAGATGGCCCAGGCCTTCCCCATGGCCGGATCCGTCTACACGTACGCGGGCCGCGGCATCGCCGCGCCCGTTGGATTCATGGCGGGATGGGCGATCCTGCTCGACTACGTGCTCGTGCCCGCGCTGCTCTACCTGGTGGCGAGCGCGGCCATGAACTCGTTCGTGCCCGCCGTGCCCGTGTGGGCGTGGCTGATCGGGTTCGTACTGCTCAACACCATCGTCAACTACCTCGGCATCCAGATGACCGCGCGGATCACCCGCATCATGCTGGTGGCCGAGCTCATCGTGCTGGCCGTCTTCCTGGTGTGCGGCGCGATCGCGCTGGCCATGGGCAGGGGCACGGCCGGGTTCCTGACACCGCTCTTCAACCCCGACACCTTCTCGCTGACCGTGGTCTTCGGGGCGGCCTCCGTCGCGGTGCTGTCGTTCCTCGGCTTCGACGGCATCTCCACGCTCGCCGAGGAGAGCAAGGAGGACGCCCGCAGGCTCGGCCGCTCGATGGTGGCCGCCCTGGCGCTGGCCGCGGTCCTGTTCGTGGTGCAGACGTGGGTGGCGGCGCTGCTCGTCGTCGACGGGCAGAAGCTGATCGCGGAGGGGGACCCGACCGGCAGCGCGTTCTACGACGCCGCGCGTTACGCGGCCGGCCCGTGGCTGAGCGTCCTGACCGCCGTCGCCACCGCCGTCGCCTGGGGCTTCGCCAACTCCCTCGTCGCGCAGGCGGCCACGTCCCGCCTGCTGTTCGCGATGGCCCGTGACCGGCAGCTGCCGTCCTTCCTGGCCCGTGTCGACCCCCGGCACAAGGTGCCGGTGAACGCCACGCTGGCCGTCGCCGCGGTCTCCCTGATCCTCGGCGTCTACCTCAGCACCCGCGACGACGGCATCCCACTGCTCAGCTCACTGGTCAACTTCGGCGCGATGACCGCGTTCCTCGTCCTGCACGTGTCGGTGGTCGTCCACTACGTCGTGCGCAGGCACAGCAGGAACCTGCTCGCCCACCTCGTCGCGCCCGTCCTCGGCTTCGTCGTCCTGGTCTTCGTGGTGATCAACGCCAGCGTGGCCGCGCAGACGCTGGGCTTCGCCTGGCTCGCCGTCGGCCTGGTGGTCCTGATCGTCACCTATGCCATCGGCCGCAAGCCCACCCTTCCATCGGAGGTGTCGTGAACATCGAGCGAACCCGGCGCAGCGAGCGAAGCGAACGAGGAGTGTGAGCGAGTGGTGAACATCGTCTCCTACCAGCCCACCGCCGACGAGCTGAGCTACACCTTCGGCGGCCGGGCCGCGGTCGGCAAGGTACGGCCCGGCACGATCCTGGAACTGTCGACCGAGGACTGCTTCGGCGGCAGGGTCCGGTCGGTGGGCGACCTGCCGTCGCGGGTGTGCGAGTTCCCCTACCTCAACCCCGTGACAGGGCCGTTCCATGTGGAGGGAGCCGAGCCGGGCGACACTCTCGCCCTGCACTTCGTCTCCATCACACCCGCCCGCGACTGGGCGGTCTCCACGACCTTCCCGCACTTCGGCGCGCTGACGGCCACGCACACCACCGCCATGCTCCATCCGCCGCTGGAGGAGCGCGTCTGGCGCTACGACCTCGACCTGGCCAGGGGGGTGGCGGTCTACCAGGCGCGCAACAGCGACTTCAGCGTCGAACTGCCGCTCGACCCGATGCACGGCACGGTGGGCGTCGCGCCCGCCGCGAACGAGGTCAGGATGAGCATCACGCCGGACGCACACGGCGGCAACATGGACACTCCCGAGCTGCGCGCCGGCGTCACCCTCTACCTTGGCGTCAACGTCGAGGGCGGCCTGTTCTCCATCGGCGACGGCCACGCCCGGCAGGGACACGGCGAGGTCTGCGGGACGGCGATCGAGGCCGCGATGAAGACCGTGGTCGCGGTCGAGCTGATCAAGGGCGTCGCCACTCCGTGGCCACGCCTCGAGGACGATCACCACCTGATGTCCACGGGTTCGGCCAGGCCGCTCGAGGACGCCTACCGCATCAGCCAGCACGACCTGGTCACCTGGTCCGCCTCGCTGACGGGACTGGACGAGCTCGACGCCTACCAGCTCATCAGCCAGGCGGGCGAAGCGCCCGTCGGCAACGTCTGCGACACCAATTACACAATGGTCGCCAAGGTCCCCAAGGTGGTACTCAAGGACCCCGAGGTGTACGGCGCGGCCCACGCCACGCTGTGTGACCTGGCAAAACGCTACAGCGCCCGATAGAGTTCGCAAGATCAATTCTTGGGGGAACGGGTGCTCAGGCTCGTGGTGGCGGCAGGGCTGCTCCTGCCGGCGGGAGAAGCCGCCGTCATGGACGTGAAGGACACGGCAGGCCGGAGCACCGGCGTCTCCGGCTCGAGCGTCTCCGGCCTCGACGTGGCACCGCCGGACGCCGCGCCTCCGGCATCCGGTCTTCCGGCGTCCGGTGTGGCCGTACCCGGTGTTGCGGCATCCGGTCTTCCGGCGTCTGGTGTTGCGGCATCCGGCGTTGCGGCACCAGATCTTCCGGTTCTCCGCCTTTCGGCGCCCGGATTCTCGGTGGCGCCTCCCTTGGCGCCGGAGTCGTCGGTGGCGTCCTCGGCGGCGGGCCGTTCGGTGCCGAATCGCCGGATCCTCACCACGGGCGGCGACCGGCTCGGCTACGCGCCGGTCGCCCGGCCGTACGGGGGGTCGCGCCAGCTCGTGGGGATCCTGGTCAGCCACGACCCCGTCGCCCGCACGGACCTCGTCTGCGGGGCCGTCGTGCTCAGGTCACGCAGCCGCAGCCTGGTCCTGACCGCCGCCCACTGCCTGTACGGCAACGGCCACCGCTACAGCCGTGTCGCCTTCATGCCCGCCTACAACAGCGACGGCACGGGCCAGGCGACGTTCGGCGTCTGGCCCGCCGTGCGCGTCTGGGTGCCCAAGCGGTGGCGTGCCAGGCCGTACTCCGCCGCCCAGCTGCCCTACGACATCGGCCTGGTCGGCGTGGCCGGCGGTGCACGCCAGCTGGAGGAGGTCACGGGCCCTGGGCTCAGGCCGTACCTCACCCGCAAGGGCGGCTCGCTGTCGCGCCTCGAGATGCTCGGCTACCCGATCAGCGGTGTCTACCCCGGCACCGACATGTACCGCTGCGTCGGCGACGCCACCGAGGGCGGTGCCCGCGGGCCCGGCGTGCTCGTCACCCGCAACTGCCACGCCGCCCCCGGCGCCAGCGGCGGTCCCGCCCTGTACGCCGGGGCGGTGGCGGGCGTGGTCTCGTCGTCCAGCCCGATGCGGGACGCGGCGGGGTTCACGGTGATGACGCGGCTGACCCCCAAGCCGTTCGGCAAGCTGTTCGCGGCCGCCGACCGCGCCATGCGCCCACGGACCTTCGCTCCCTGACCCTGCCTCCACTACCCCACAGGCCTCGGGAAGATAACGGGCGCAGGAGACGACGGGCACGCGGCAGACGAAAGGCGCGCGGGAAGGAAAGGCCCTGCGGATGAGGGCGGGCACCCGGCAGACGATGGGCCGGCGCGTCAGGAGACGAGGGCTGCCTGGCGCTCGCAAGCGGCGACGATCTCCTCGCACACCTCGTGCGTGGCCAGCGCGTCCTGCGCGCCCAGCACCTCGCCCGCCCGCACCGCGTCGATGAACGCCATGGTCACCTGCTCGATCCCCCGCTGCCGCGACACCGGCACCCAGTCGGGCCGCCGCGTCAGTGTCTCCCCCGCGGGGCCGTAGTCGACGACGTCGCCCAGGTTGACCACCCGCCGCTTCACGCCCTCGCCCAGCACCTCCAGACTCTCCTCGGAGGCCGCGCCGACCCTGTTCATGACGCCGTGGGCCATGAAGCCCTCTCCCGCCAGCTCCAGCACCAGGTGCTCGACCAGGCCGTCGCGCATCCTGGTGCGGATCCGTGTCTCCGTCACGGGGCCGGGCGCCAGGAACCGCAACGTGTCGACCACATGGATGAAGTCGTCGAACACCGCCCTCCTCGGCGTGTCCGGCATGACGGGGCGGTTCTTCTGCATGAGCACCAGGTGTCGCGACAGGTCGAGCATCCCCGCGTAGCCGGGGGCGTGACGCCTGTTGAAGCCGACCATGAGGGAGACGCGCTCGGCGGCGGCCAGCCGTACCAGCCGGCTGGTCTCCTCGAGGGTGTAGGCGACGGGCTTGTCGACGTAGACGTGCACCCCCGCCCTGAGCAGCGACTCCACGATCTCCGGGTGCGCCTCGGTGGCCGCGTGCACGAACGCCGCGTCGACGCCGGCCTTGATCACCTCCTCGACCGACGTGTACCCGCCGGCAACGCGGTGCGCGTCTTCGAGCCGCCGCAACGTCTGCTCGTTGCGGGTGCACAGGTGCAGGTCGAGGCCGGGCTGGGCGGACAGCACGGGCAGGTAGGCCTTCTCCGCGATGTCACCGAGGCCGATCATGGCAATCTTCATGCACCGAGCGTAGTGCGCCCGCCGCCGCGTGCCCGCCGCCCCGTGCGCGCCTGAAGGGGCCCCGCGCCGCGGGGCCCCTCCTTCCAGGCGGTGCTTACTCGCCGAGTGACGCGCGCAGGGCGTCGTCGATCGGGGTGGGCTTCACCCCGAAGGTGTCGGTGAAGGCCGACGAGTCGAGCACGTACGGCTCGACGAACTGGTAGCGAGTGTGCCGCAGCTCACCGATCAGCGGGTTGACCAGTCCGATCGCCCGCACCAGAGGCCACGGCAGCCGGCTCATCCTGGGCGCGGGCCGTCCGAGGATGCCCGCCATCAGGGAGCCGATCTCGCGGAAGGTGCGCGGCTCGCTCGTCGGCACGTGCCAGGCATCGCCCCACGCCCGCTCGTCGCTCGCCGCGACGATGAGGGCCTCGGCCACGTCCGGCAGGTACGTCCAGCTGTGCGGCACGTCGGCGGGCCACACGAGCGGGATCGTCTTTCCCGCCCTGAGCGGCTTGATGAACCTGTCCCCCAGGAAGGACTGGTCCGTGGCGCCCGGGCCGAAGTAGTCGGAGCCGCGCACCTCGGTCGCCCTGATCCTGCCCGCCCGGTGCGCGGCCTGCATGTCGGTCCACATCTTGGCCCTGACCTGCGCCTTAGGGTTGGTGGACGCCAGCGGCAGATCCTCGGTCATCGGCCCGCTGACGGGGCCGTAGGCGTAGAGGTTGCCCACCGCCGCCAGCACCGCCCCGCTCGACTCCGCGGCCGCCATGAACGAGGCCGCCATCGGCGGCCAGTCGGTGAGCCAGCGGTGGTACTTCGGGTTGACGCAGTTGTAGATGGCGTCGGCTCCCTTGGCGATCTCGGACAGCCTGGCGGCGTCCGCCACGTCGGCGGCGATCTTCGTGGCACCCTCGGGACCGCTGCCCGAACGGGTGACGACCACGACCTCGTGACCCTGCGCGATCAGCTTGCGGGCGACGTGCGGACCGACCTGACCGGCGCCTACGACGACGTGCTTACCCATGATCAACCTGCTTCCTGAGGAACGACGGACAACTTTAGACGCGACTCCCGGGCGGCGGCGCGCCCGGTCCAGGAGGCCCTCACCGTCAGCGCGGGCGGGCCGTGACGGTCAGGCCTGGTGCCAGACGAGGCGGAGGACCGCGTTGACGGCGAAGGCGGCAGCCAGGATCACGGCGGGGGTGAGCGCACCGGCGGCGTAGAGCGCGAGGGCCCCACCGCCGAACCAGGCGATCTCGAACAGGCCCCTTGCGATCCCCGTCAGCGGGTAGGTGGCGTTGGCGCCGCCGCCCGCCGCGAACAGCCCCCACAGCACTCCGAACAGGACAGGCGCGCCCAGACCCGCCACCAGCTTCAGGCCCCAGTTCGAGCCGGTGGTGAAGCCCCAGTAGCCGACCGCGACAAGGACGCTGAGCTCGAGGATGAACATCAGGGCCATGTTGGCGCCCTTGGCGATGGCGAGCATGTGAACCTCTTCGTGAGTGCCGTTCGCTTACGAGAGCAATGCTCTCTCAAGAGAGCGCTATTCGTCAAGAGCAGTGCTCTCGTATTTTGGCGGCGCTCTGGTAACGTGCTTCGCATGACGAGCGCTAGCCGTACCGCCAGAGAACGTGTCCGCGCGGAGCTGATCAGGGAGATCACCGACATCGCCCGGCGTCATCTGTCCACGGACGGCGCGGCGGGGCTGTCGTTGAGGGCCGTCGCGAGGGAGATGGGGATGGTCTCCTCGGCCATCTACCGCTATTTCCCGACGAAGGACGACCTGTTGACGGCGCTCATCATCGACGCCTACAACGCCGTCGGCGAGGTGGTCGAGCAGGCCGACGCGAGCCGCGCCCGGCAGGACTTCATGGGGCGCTGGCTGGCGATGTGCCGGGCGATCAGGGAGTGGGCGCTCGCGCATCCGCACGAGTACGCCTTGATCCACGGCACGCCCGTCCCCGGCTACCAGGCGCCGCAGGACACGATCGACCCCGCGGCCCGCGACGGGATCATGCTCGGCAGGCTGTTCGCGGAGGCCCAGGCCGCGGGCGCGATCCGGATACCCGACGGCACGACCGCGCCCGAGGAGTTCGCGGGCGACGCGGCCGCCCTCAGGGAAGCGGTCTTCCCCGGCCTGCCCGACGAGGGCATCCTGCGCGGGCTGCACGCGTGGACGTGGATCTACGGTGCGGTCAGCTTCGAGCTGTTCGGCATGTACAACAACGTGATCACCGACAAGGCGGCCACCTTCGAGCACGGCGCCATCTCGATCGCGCACTACGCGGGCCTTCGCTGACGGGGACGGTCTCCGGCCGGCGGGCGAGCCGGAGCGCCCGGCACGCAGGAGGACGCCGAAGGGGCACGGCTCGGCGAGCCGTGCCCCTTCGGTGGGAGATCAGGTCAGCGCGAGGCGCGGTTCACCGCCGAGATGATCGCCTTGAGCGAGGCGGTGGTGGTGTTGCCGTCGACGCCCACCCCCCACAGCACCTCGCCGTTGACGTCGCACTCCAGGTAGGAGGCCGCCTTGGCGTCGCTGCCCGCGCTCATCGCGTGCTCCACGTAGTCCAGCACCCGCACCTCGACCCCCAGCGCCGAGATCGCGTCGATGAAGGCCGAGATCGGGCCGTTGCCGGTGCCCGCGACCTCGCGGATCTCCCCGTCGACCCGCACGTCGGCGCTGATCCGGTCCTTCTCGTCGACGGTGGACTCGTGCCGGTGCGCCATCAGGCCGAGACGGCCCCAGCGGTTGGCGGGGTTCGGCAGGTACTCGTCCGTGAAGATCTCGAACATCGCGGCGGGCGAGATCTCGCCGCCCTCGGCGTCGGTGCGGGCCTGCACGACCTTGGAGAACTCGATCTGCAGCCTGCGCGGCAGGTCGAGCTGGTGGTCGGCCTTCATGATGTAGGCGACACCGCCCTTGCCCGACTGGCTGTTGACCCTGATGACCGCCTCGTAGGTGCGGCCGATGTCCTTCGGGTCGATCGGCAGGTACGGCACCGCCCACGTGAACGAGTCGACCGGCACCCCCGCGACGGCAGCGTCGGCCTCCAGGTGCTCGAAGCCCTTCTTGATGGCGTCCTGGTGGGAGCCGGAGAAGGCGGTGTAGACCAGCTCGCCGCCCCACGGGTGACGCGGGTGCACGGGCAGCTGGTTGCAGTACTCGGTGACACGACGGATCTCGTCGATGTCACTGAAGTCGATCTCGGGGTCGACGCCCTGCGAGAACAGGTTCATGCCCAGGGTCACCAGGCAGACGTTGCCCGTGCGCTCGCCGTTGCCGAACAGGCAGCCCTCGATGCGGTCGGCGCCTGCCATGTAACCCAGCTCGGCGGCGGCCACGGCGCTGCCGCGGTCGTTGTGGGGGTGCAGCGACAGGATGATGGAGTCGCGGTTGGCCAGGTTGCGGTGCATCCACTCGATCTGGTCGGCGTAGACGTTGGGGGTGGCCATCTCGACCGTCGCGGGCAGATTGATGATCACCTTGCGGTCGGGGGTGGGCTGCCACACCTCGTTGACCGCGTCGCAGACCTCCACGGCGTACTCCAGCTCGGTGCCGGTGAACGACTCGGGCGAGTACTGGTAGCGGACGTCCACGTCGGAGGCCTCGGCCAGCTTGCGCACCAGCTTCGCACCCTCGACGGCGATCGCGGTGATGCCCTCCCTGTCCATCCCGAACACGACCCGCCGCTGCAGTGTGGAGGTGGAGTTGTACAGATGGACGATGGCCTGCTTGGCGCCCCGGATGGCCTCGAAGGTCCGCTCGATCAGCTCGGGCCTGGCCTGGGTCAGCACCTGGATGACCACGTCGTCGGGGATCCGGCCCTCGTCGATGATCTGTCTGACGAAGTCGAAGTCGGTCTGCGAGGCGGCGGGGAAGCCGACCTCGATCTCCTTGTAACCCATCCGTACCAGCAGCTCGAACATCTTGAGCTTGCGGTGGGAGTCCATCGGGTCGATCAGCGCCTGATTGCCGTCGCGCAGGTCGACGGCGCACCATCGGGGCGCCTTGGCGATGACCTGATCGGGCCAGGTGCGGTCGGTCAGCCTGACGGGCTCGAACGGCTGGTAGCGCTGGAAGGGCATGGAGCTGGGCTGCTGAGCGGTCATTTCACGGTCCTCGTCGGTCGAAAGGAGGCGGCCGACGCGCATGACTCGCTCCGCGACGAGGGAGCCGGCCTTCTAGAGGCCCCCGCCGCGGCAGCTAAGAAGCAGTCCATGCAGCACGTCAAGCACGTTACCAGACGCTCAGGAACGGTTGTGTCAAGGTCTCACATCGCGAGACACGAGAACGGAGAGACAGGTCACGCAGCCTTCGAGCTTCTCGAACTCCGAGATGTCCACCCGGACCACCTTCAGCCCCCGCCGTTCGAGCGAGGCGGCGGTCGCGAGGGCCGAGGCGGCCATCAGCACCGTGTGCCCGCCCAGCAGCACGACGTGGGAGCCAGCCTCCTCCTCCGGGACGAGCAGGTCCGGCAGGTCGACGCACGCGGGGTCGCCGATGAGCGTCCCGTCGGGCAGCGCGGTGACGGCCGACTTCAGGTGGAGCACGCCGCGCATCTCGACGGGGACGACCTCGCGCTCGGGCAGGTGCGCGGCGAGCTGGGCGATGCCCTCGTCGTTGGTCCTGGCCGACCTGCCGACGTAGACGCGCGAGCCGACCTGCAGGACGTCGCCGCCGTCCAGCGTGCCGGGCCCCTCGATGCGCCTGACCTCCAGGTCCAGCTTCCGCACGGCCGCCGCCACCGTCTCCACCTCGGGCCGCCGCTCGGGCGCTCCCGGCCTGGTCAGTACGGCGGTGCCCGCGCTGACCACGACCGCGTCCTCGACGAAGACCCCGTCGGGGAGGTCGTCGGCGCGCTCGACGTGCCGGACCTGCCAGCCGTGCTCGCCGAGCGCCTCGACGTAGCGAGCGTGCTGGCGGGCGGCCAGGTCCGCGTCGACCGGCTCGCGCGCGATGTTCGTGACGATGCCTTCGGCGAGTCGGGGACCAGGCGTTCTGACCAGGGCAATACCAGACATGGGACGATTTCTACCACGCTGTGACTAGAGTCTGATCCATGCAGGACAACGAGATTCTCAGCAGGATCAGCTCCCTCGTATCGGAAGAGCACGAACTGCGCAGCAGGCTCGCCTCGGGCGAGGTGACCACGGACGAGGAGAACGCCCGGGTCAAGGAGCTCGAGGTGTCGCTCGACCAGTGCTGGGATCTGCTCCGGCAGCGCAGGGCCCGCCGCGGTGTGGGCGACGACCCCGACTACGCGGCACCGCGCCCGGCCAACGAGGTCGAGAACTACCAGCAGTAGCGGCGGGCCGCCCGGGCGGAAAATCGATGGCGTTCGCGCAGGTCCGTGCGGTTGCCTGACCTCATGGACATCCAGCGCATCGACTTCGACTCGCCCGGCGGGCTGCTGACCGGGCTCCACGCGGCGCATCTGGCCGCCTACGCCCATCTTCCCGGCCCCAGCATGTCACTGCCGAGCTTCGTCAGGATGGTGTCCCGCGGCGCTCCCGCCACCGTGACGGAGGCGTGGACGGTGGTCGAGGACGGCCGGGTCGTGGCCGGGTACGGCCTGAGCCTGCCGATGGCCGACAACACCCATCTCGGGGTGCTGCACTCGCCCATGGTCGTGCCCGAGCGCCGCCGCCGCGGCATCGGCGCCGCGCTGGTCGGCCACGCCGCGGGCAGGGTCCGCGCGACGGGCCGCCGCCTGCTGCTCGCCGAGGCGGACGCGAGCGACCACGCCGACGGGTTCGCCCTCGCGACAGGGTTCCGGCCCTCGATCGGTGAGGCGCGCAGGGTGCTCGACCTGCGCACGGCCGACTGGGGCGCGCTCGAACGCATGCGGGCAGAGGCCGCGGGGCACGCCGCCGGCTACCGGCTCGAGCGGTGGTCAGGAGCTGCGGGCCCGGAACTGCACGCCGACCTGGCGCTGATGATGGAGGGCATGAACGACGCGCCGCACAGCGACGACGTCGACGGCCTGAAGTGGGACGCCGATCGCGTGCGGCTGGGCGAGGCCATGGACGTCGAGTTCATGCAGCACACCTACTCCACGATCGCCAGGCGGGCCTCCGACGGCGCCGTCGCGGGCTACACCCGCATCTACGTCGATCGCGCGGAGCCGGACGGCTGGGGCCGCCAGGCCGACACCGTGGTGCTGCGCGAGCACAGGGGACACCGGCTCGGGCTGGTGCTGAAGCTGGCGAACCTGTTGTGGTTCCGCGAGATGGAGCCCGAGGTCGAGCGTGTCATCACCTGGAACGCCCGATCCAACGCGCACATGCTGGCGATCAACGAGGCCATGGGATTCGAGCTGCTCGACGAGTGGAACCAGTGGCAACTCGAGGTCTGACCGGACCCGGCCGAAAAATTCATCCTACATTCGGTTGATTTCCGTTGTGTTAAGCGGACGTTAGATAACCGGTCATCCCCCTGGACGGAAGAACCTTCCGCGGAGAGCCTACGACCTGCAACGACTCTCGCAGGAGGTCCCCCTTGACGACACACGCACCCGCGCGCACCCCTTGGAAGGCGGTGCTCGGCGGATCGATCGGAAACCTGGTCGAGTGGTACGACTGGTTCGTCTACAGCAGTTTCGCCGTCTACTTCGCGAGCTCGTTCTTCCCGAAGGGCAACGCCACCGCCCAGTTGCTCAACACGGCGGGCATCTTCGCGGTCGGCTTCTTCATGCGGCCGATCGGCGGGTGGCTGCTCGGCCGCTACGCCGACAGGAAGGGCCGCAAGGCGGCGCTCACGCTGACCGTCACGCTGATGTCGGCCAGCGCGCTGCTGATCGCCATCGCCCCGACCTACGCCGCGGCCGGGTACTTCGGCGCTGCG
Source organism: Nonomuraea sp. bgisy101 (assembly GCF_057708945.1). NCBI lineage: Bacteria > Bacillati > Actinomycetota > Actinomycetes > Streptosporangiales > Streptosporangiaceae > Nonomuraea > Nonomuraea sp. bgisy101. The sequence continues at coordinate 29,395 of NZ_JBYITD010000014.1, read as the reverse complement.
GTCCTGCTGGTGGCGCGCCTCCTGCAGGGCATCTCGGTCGGCGGGGAGTACGCGGCCAGCGCCACCTACCTGACGGAGGCCACCCCCGCGGGCAAGCGCGGCTTCGCCTCCAGCTTCCAGTACGTCTCGATGACGGCGGGCCAGCTCGTTGGCCTCGGCCTGCAGATCATCCTGCAGAACACGATGACCGAGGAGGCGCTGAAGTCGTGGGGCTGGCGCATCCCGTTCATCGTCGGCGCGCTGGCCGCGGCCGTGGTGTTCTACCTGCGCCGCAACCTCATGGAGACCGAGGTCTTCGACGAGGAGGAGAAGGAGGTCAGGCGCGAGCGCGGCACGCTGCGCCAGCTGTTCACGCACAAGCGCGAGTTCTTCCTGGTCATCGCGCTCACCATGGGCGGCACGGTCGCGTACTACACCTACACGACGTACCTCACCAAGTACCTGTCCAACACCGCGGGCCTGGAGAAGACCACGGCGACGCTGGTCAGCTTCTGCGCGCTGTTCATCTTCATGTGCGTCCAGCCGCTGGCCGGCGCGCTGTCGGACCGGATCGGCCGCCGCCCGCTGCTGATCACCTTCGGCTTCGGCTCGATGCTGGGCACGGTGCCGCTCATGACCGCGCTGTCGGGTGTCACCGGCTTCTGGGGCGCGCTGCTCCTCTCCCTGACCGGCCTGATCATCATCACCGGCTACACCTCGATCAACGCGGTGGTGAAGGCGGAGCTGTTCCCGACGCACGTGCGGGCGCTGGGCGTGGCGCTGCCGTACGCGATCGCCAACGCGCTGTTCGGCGGCACCGCCGAGTACGTGGCGCTGTGGTTCAAGGACAGCGGCATCGAGTCCGGCTTCTACTGGTACGTCTCGGCCTGTGCCGCGGTCTCCCTGGTCGTCTACTTCACGATGCGCGAGACCCGCGACGCGGCGCTGTCCTCCCGCGAGCAGGCCGAGCCCCCAGCTCGTCCGCGCGTAAGGAGGAGACCCAGGTTCAGGGACGAGACCCAGGAACGAGGCCCGGGAGCGACATGATGGAACGACGAACGCGTGCGACAGACCGCCGCGAGCCCGTGGTCCCCACCACGCGTTCGTTGTCACTACGCTCCTAACATGCGAGTTCTCCTCGTCGAAGACGACGACCGGCTCGCGGCCGCCCTGACCACGGCCCTGTCGCGGCATGGTCACCAGATCGTGCGCGCGGGGCTCGCGGTCGACGCCCTCCGTCTCTCGGGGGGCGTCGACTTCGTCCTGCTCGACCTCGGCCTGCCCGACATGGACGGGCTGGAGGCGTTGCGCCGCGTCCGCCGGGTCTCGGCCGTGCCGATCATCGTGGTCACCGCCCGCACGGACGAGCGCGAGATCCTGCGGGGCCTGCGCTCCGGCGCCGACGACTACCTGGTCAAGCCCTTCCGTACGGCGGAGCTCATGGCCCGCATGGAGGCCGTCGTGCGCCGCGGCACCCGCCCCATGCCGGTGAGGGACCATGTGATCACGGTCGGCGACGTGCGGATCGACCTGGGGACCCGCCAGGTGAGCGTGGGCGGCGAGCCGGTGACGCTGACCAGGCGGGAGTTCGACGTGCTCGCGCTGCTGGCCAGGGAGCCCGGCGTGGTGCGCAGCCGCGAGGAGATCCTCGACGAGGTGTGGGGCGACCCGCTGCTGTCGGCGTCCCGCTCGCTGGACGTCCACGTCGCGGGCCTGCGGTCCAAGACCGGGCGGCCCGGCCTGGTCGAGACGCTGCGCGGCACGGGTTACCGGCTGGGCGGGCAGTGAGACACCGCCTGGTCGTCACGTTCACCACGCTGATCGTGTTGATGATCGCGGCGCTGGCCGTGCCCCTCGGGATGGCCTACGCCTCGCACCGCACCAACCGGCTGCTGCTCGACCGCCGCGCCGACGCCACCCGCTTCGCCGAGCTGGCCGACCAGGCCGCGCGGGAGGGGGACAGGACGGCGCTGAGGGCGGAGGTCATCCGCTACGCCGACCTGTACGGCGCCGCCGTACAGGTCAGGGACCGCGACGGCGCGAGCCTGGTCGACGCCGGTGACATGAGCGCCGACACCTCGGCCGCGGTCCGCCTGGCGCTGTCCGGGCAGACGACCGAGGATCTGCCGACGATCAGCCCGTTCGGGCCCGACCACGTGCTCATCGCCGAGCCGGCGGGCCGCGACGCGCAGCTGTCGGGCGTGGTGCTGCTGCTCGCACCCACCACGCAGGCGCGCGCCGACGTCTCGCTGGTGTGGGCGGGGCTCGCGCTCGGCGCGCTCGTGGCGCTCGGCTACTCGGTGCTGGCCGCCAGGGGGCTGGCCAGGTGGATCCTGCGGCCCGTCACCGAGCTCGACCGCACGACGCAGGCGATCGCCGAGGGCCACCTCGACGCCCGCGCCCACCCCGGCGTGGGCCCCACCGAGCTGCGGCGGCTCGAAGAGCGGTTCAACGCGATGGCCGACGCGGTCTCCACGACGCTCGACCGGCAGCGCGCCTTCGTGGCCGACGCCTCGCACGAGCTGCGCACCCCGCTCACCGTGCTGTCGCTGCGGCTGGAGAACCTGGAGCCGCATCTGAAGGACGAAGGCTCGATGGAGTTCGAGGAGGCGCTGGCCGAGGTCGACCGGCTGGCCGGCCTCGTGGAGGACCTGCTCGCGCTGGCCAGGGTCGAGGCAGGCGCGGTGACCCAGCAGCTCGACGCGGTCACCTCGCTGGGGCCGCGGCTGGCGGGCTGGAGGGAGGTCTACACCGCCAAGGACCTCACGCTCGACGTCGATCTGGGGCAGGACGACGCCGCGGTGCCGGAGGCGGCCGCCAGGGTCGCCGACATCGCGCTGGACAACGCGCAGAAGTTCGTCCATCCAGGGGGCACCGTCACCGTCACGCTGAAGGACGGGGTGCTGCGCATCGCCGACGACGGCCCCGGGCTGCCGGAGGAGGAGCGGGCGCAGGCGCTCGGCAGGTTCTGGCGGGCGGGCACGCACGCGAACGTGCCGGGCAGCGGGCTCGGCCTGGCCATCGCCGCCGAGCTGGCCAGGGCGTGCGGGGCGACGCTGGGCCTGGCGGCCAACGAGCCGCGCGGCTTGGTGGTCGAGCTGCGGCTGGCTCAGCCGTACACGGACCTGTAGTAGCGGGCGGCCCCCGGGTGCAGGGGGACGGCGCCCGTGCCGATCGCGTAGCGCTTGTCGAGCCGCCCGCCTGGCGCGTCGGGAGCTTCGAGCCTGTCGCGGCTGGCGAAGAGGGTCTCGGTGACGGAGAACGCGATCTCGTCGGCGAGCCCGGCCCTGCACACCAGGTAGCTGGGGGTGCCGACAGTGGGCACCGGTGCCGGCTGGGCGTACTCCTCCGCCGGGACGATCGCGCTCTCGTAGAGCGGGCCGTACTGCCTGCGCAGCGGCGCGACCAGGTAGTCGAGCGGCAGGAGCCTGATCGGGTGCGCGCTGGTGACCAGCGCGGGCGTGGGCACGCCGCCCGACCAGAAGAAGGCGTCGACCCCGCCGACGGCCAGCGCCCTGAGCGACTCGTCCAGGCCGAGCCGCGAGGTGCGGGCACGCTCCTTGAGCGCGGCCTTGGCCAGCACCCGCTCGGCGGTGAAGGCGGTGCCCGAGCCGTCCGCGCCCGTCGAGACCGCGCGGCCCGCCAGGTCCTGGATCCTGGTGATGGCCGAGTCCTTGCGGACGACCAGGTGGACGTAGTTCATGTACATCCTGGCCAGCGCGGAGACCGGGTCGTGGCGCACCCGGACCGCCTCGTCGGCGCTGTCGGCGAGCGACAGGCCGAGATCGGCCCTGCCGTCGGCGAGCATCGCGAGGTTCTCGATGCTGGCGGCGGTCCGCAGCACCGTGACGCCGAAGCCACGTCGCCGCAGCTCGGCGGCGAGCCGGTCGCCCAGCACCTCGTATGGACCGCCGACGGGACCTGTGGCGATGCGCAGCCTGGCCGTCTCGTCGGGGCCGGCCGCGCAGCCCGCGGCCAGCCCCGCCGCCAAGGCGAGGAAGGCGCGGCGGGTGACGGACATGCCCCCAAGGTATCCGGTCACACCGCCGAAAGCCCCCTGACCTGCTGTTGCCGTCCGACCGGCAGGAAACCCGCGGGCCGCCTGAGCAGGGCTTCGAGCGAGGGGAGGATCTCCAGCCGGAGTCGATTGCCGACACTTGTTCAGACAAGAGGTGCACACTTGTCCAGCTAGAGGCGATGACGACTGGTCAATCTGCGTACATCTGGTCTTTACTCTCGTCATGGATGCTTCCTCCATGCGCAGGACTCTCTCCATCGCGGCCTCCCTCCTGGCCGCACTCTCCCTCACGGCGGCCGCCCCCGACGGCACGCTGACCCCCGTCTCCGCCTCGGTGAAGGCGGGCGACCCCATCCAGCTCCGCTACTCCACCCCCGCGCCCGACCCGAAGAACTGGATCGGCCTCTACACCGACCCCGGCAACGGCCCCGTCGACCAGAAGTACGTCGGCCCCTCCCTGAAGTGGGTCTACGTCCGCGAGAGCAGCGGCACGGCCTCCCTGGACACCGACGGCCTCGAGCCGGGCAACTACGTCGCCTACGCGCTGGCCAAGGACGGCTACCAGTGGCTGGCCGATCCCGCCAAGCTGAGGATCGTGAGCGACCAGCCCCTCCACTTCGTCACCGGCTCGATCCCGCTGCGCAACGCCCGCGCCAAGAGCCCCTACTCCGCGACCGTCCACGGCCTGGTCAGGGGCGAGGTGACCGGATTCCGCAAGGTCAGCGGGCCCGGCTGGCTCGACGTCGGCCATGACGGCACCATCACCGGCACCCCGCCCGCCTCCACCTCCGCCAAGACCGTCACGGCCACCGTCGAGGCCGCCAACGCGGCGGGCGAGACCGCCACGACCCAGGTCAGCATCAGGGTCAGGCCGCCCGGCGCGCCGCTCGTGCCCGAACTGAAGGCGCTCAGCTGGAACCTCTGGCACGGCGGCACCCAGGTGCGCGGCGGCAGGGAGAAGCAGCTGAAGTTCCTGCTCGACCACGACATCGACGTGGTCGGCGTGCAGGAGAGCAGCGGCACCTCGGCCAAGGACCTGGGCGAGGCGCTCGGCTGGGACTACCACCAGGCCGGCCCCGACGTCGGGGTCATCAGCCGCTACCCGATCACCTCACGCGGCCCGCTGCCGTCGGAGTCGGGGCTGCCCGCCTCCAACGTGCGGATCAGGGTCGATGACCGGCGCGGCAGCGAGGTGGCGCTGTGGAACGTCCACCTCGGCTACACCCCCTACGGCCCCTACGACGCGTGCTTCGGCAAGTACCCGGTCGACAGGCTCATGGCCAGGGAGGCCGAGTCCGGCCGTACCGCGCAGATCGAGGGCGTCATCAAGGCGATGAAGGGCGACCTGGCCGCCTCCGAGCGCACCCCCGTCCTGCTCATGGGTGACTTCAACGCCCCCTCCCACCTCGACTGGACGCCCGCCATGCGGAAGTGCGGCTACGACTCGGTGGCCTGGCCCACCTCCGTCGTCCCCGAGCGGGCCGGGCTGAAGGACTCCTTCCGCGTCGCCCACCCCGACCCCGTGGCCGAGCCCGGCACCACCTGGTCGCCGATCTACACCACGTTCACCGGCGGCTACGGGCACGACTCCCACAAGGGCGAGCCGGAGCCGCAGGACCGCATCGACTTCATCCACTACAAGGGCGGCCTGCGCGTCCAGAGTTCGGCCGCGGTCGTCGAGGGCACTCCCGCGCCGATCCCCGGCCACAAGGACAACGCCTGGACCTCCGACCACGCGGCGGTGCTGACGGTGTTCTCGCTCCAGTAGCGCGAAACCTGTCCGACACGGCCGCGCAACGCCTGGGAAACCGCGCCTCTCTAAGGTCCGGCCATGCGGCTCACCCCACACGAGCAGGAACGCCTGCTCATCCATGTCGCCGCCGGGGTCGCGCGCGACCGGCGGGCCAGAGGCCTGCGGCTCAACCACCCCGAGGCCACCGCACTCATCGCGTCGTTCCTGATGGAAGGGGCAAGGGACGGACGCACCGTCGCCGATCTGATGGAGGCGGGCCGGCAGGTGCTGGCCCGCTCCGACGTCATGGACGGCGTGCCGGAGATGCTCGACTCGGTGCAGGTCGAGGCCACCTTCCCCGACGGCACCAAGCTCGTCACCGTGCACAGGCCGATCCCGTGATCCCCGGCGAGTACGAGCACCCCGCGGGCGGCCTCCCTCTGAACCCCGGCAGGGACCGGGTGACCGTCCGCGTCGTCAACACCGCCGACCGGCCGATCCAGGTCGGCTCGCACTACCACTTCTCCGCCGCCAACCCCGGCCTGGACTTCGACAGGAAGGCGGCGTGGGGCATGCGGCTCGACGTGCCTTCAGGGACCGCGACCAGGTTCGAGCCCGGCGTGGAACGCGACGTGACGCTGGTCCCGCTGGCGGGGCGGCGGATCGTGGCCGGGCTGCGTCCCGAGTGGGCGGGGCCGCTCGATGCCTGAGATCTCCCGCGCCCGCTACGCGGCGATGTACGGCCCGACCACGGGCGACAGGATCAGGCTCGCCGACACCGACCTGTTCATCGAGGTCACCGAGGACCGCTCGATGGGTCCCGCGGGCGCAGGCGACGAGGCGGTGTTCGGCGGCGGCAAGGTGATCCGCGAGTCGATGGGCCAGTCCCGTGCGACCCGCGCCGAAGGCGCCGCCGACCTGGTCATCACCGGAGCCGTCATCCTCGACCACTGGGGCGTGATCAAGGCCGACGTCGCGGTCGTCGACGGCCGGATCACCGCCATCGGCAAAGCGGGCAACCCCGACACCATGGACGGCGTCGACATCGTCATCGGCCCCTCGACGGAGATCCTCGCGGGCAACGGCAAGATCCTCACCGCGGGCGCCGTCGACTCCCACGTCCACCTGATCTGCCCGCAGATCCTCACCGAGGCGATCGGCTCGGGCGTCACCACGATCGTCGGCGGCGGCACCGGACCCGTCGAGGGCACCAAGGCCACCACGGTCACCGGCGCCGGGTACCTGCGCCACATGCTGGAGTCGCTCGACTCCTTCCCGGTCAACATCGCGCTGCTGGGCAAGGGCAACACCGTCAGCTCCGAGAGCCTGCTCGAACAACTGCGCGCCGGCGCGTCCGGCTTCAAGCTGCACGAGGACTGGGGCACCACACCTGCCGCGATCGACACCTGCCTGGCGGTGGCCGACGCGACAGGCGTGCAGGTCACGATCCACACCGACACGCTCAACGAGGCGGGGTTCGTCGAGTCGACGCTGAAGGCGATCGGCGACCGGACGATCCACGCCTACCACACCGAGGGCGCCGGCGGCGGGCACGCGCCCGACATCATCCGCGTGGCCGCCTACCGCAACATCCTGCCCTCCTCCACGAACCCGACCAGGCCGCACACCGTCAACACGCTCGACGAACACCTCGACATGCTCATGGTCTGCCACCACCTGAGCCCGTCGATCCCCGAGGACCTCGCCTTCGCCGAGTCGCGGATCAGGCCGTCCACCATGGCCGCCGAGGACGTCCTGCACGACATGGGCGCGATCTCGATGATCGGCTCGGACTCCCAGGCGATGGGACGCGTCGGCGAGACGATCATCCGCACGTGGCAGACCGCGCACGTCATGAAGGGGCGTCGCGGCGGCATGGACGACAACCTGCGCGCCCGGCGCTACGTCGCCAAGTACACGATCTGCCCCGCCATCGCGCACGGGCTGGAGTCCGAGGTCGGCTCGGTCGAGGTGGGCAAGCTGGCCGACCTCGTGCTGTGGGACCCCGCGTTCTTCGGCGTGAAACCCACGCTCGTGCTCAAGGGCGGCGTCGTGGCGTGGGCGCAGATGGGCGACGCCAACGCCTCCATCCCCACGCCCCAGCCGGTCATGCCCAGGCCGATGTTCGGCGCCGCTCCCGTGACGGCCGCCGCCACCTCGGTGCACTTCGTCTCCCCTCTCGCGCTGGAGGCCGGCCTGGGCGACCGGCTGAACGTGGGCCGCCGACTGGTCCCCGTCGCCGACGTACGGCGGCGCGGCAAGGACGCCATGCCGCTCAACGACGCGCTGCCCAGGATCGACGTGGCGCCCGACACCTTCGAGGTGCGGGTCGACGGTGAGCTGATCGAGCCGGCGCCGGCCGTGGAGTTGCCCATGGCACAGCGCTACTTCCTGTTCTGATGAGCGCCGCCGCCCTGCTGCTCCTGGCCGACTCGCGGCTGCCCGCCGGTGGTCACGCCCATTCGGGGGGCACGGAACAGGCCGTCAGAGCGGGGGCCGTGCACGACGTGGCGTCCCTGCGCGCCTTCCTCGTGGGCCGCCTGCACACGACGGGCGTGGTGAGCGCGGCCCTGGCCGCCGCCGCGTGCCGTACGGCGGGTGCGGCGCCCATGGGCGGCCCTGTGAGTGACACGGCGGGCGCGGCGCCTGCCGGTGGTGCGGCGGGCGCGTTCACGCCGGGCGCGCCGTTGAGCTGGGCGGAACTCGATGCCGAGGCCGACGCGGTCACCGCCTCGCCCGCCCAGCGCGAAGCGGCCAGGCAGCAGGGCAGGCTCCTGCTCAGGGTGGCCAGGCGCGTCTGGCCGTCGGACCCGCTGGAGGCGCTGGCGCTGGCAGTACCGCATCCTCACCATCCCGTCGCCCTCGGCGCGGTGGCGCACGCGGCCGGGATCGCGCCCGAGGCCGCCGCCACGGCCGCGGCCTACCACGCGGTGTCCGGGCCGGCCGCGGCGGCGGTACGGCTGCTCGGCCTCGATCCCGTCGAGGTGCACCGCCTGCTCGCCGCCCTCGCGCAGGACCTGGAGTCGGTGGCGGACAGGGCCGCCCGCGCCGCCCGCGACGGCCCGCTGCCCGCGCCGTCCGCGCCCGCGCTCGACCTGCTCGCCGAACGGCACGCGCAGACGGCCCAACGTCTGTTCGTCTCCTGACCCGCCGCCACAACCCTTCCGACCCGCCCCAAAGCCTCCTGACCCGCGGTAGGGGTCTCCCTCCCTGCTCAAGAGTCTCCTGACCCGCGCAGGAGGCTCCCGACCCGCTCAAGTGTCTGCTGACCGCTCGAGAAAGGACCCGCATGGGAGCCGACCACGAGGATCACCACCACGCCCCGGACGGCCACGGACGCGCCCTGCGCCTCGGCATCGGCGGGCCGGTGGGCAGCGGCAAGACCGCGCTGGTCGCGGCGCTGTGCCGCGCGCTCGGAGCGCACCTGCGCCTCGGCGTGGTCACCAACGACATCTACACCACCGAGGACGCCGACTTCCTGCGCAGGGCCGGCGTGCTCGACCCCGAGCGCATCCTCGCCGTCGAGACGGGGTGCTGCCCGCACACCGCGATCCGCGACGACATCGCCGCGAACCTCGACGCGGTGGAGACGCTGGAGGAGCGGTTCGGGCCCCTCGACCTGGTGATCGTGGAGAGCGGGGGCGACAACCTGACGGCGACGTTCAGCAGGGGACTGGCCGACAGGCAGATCTTCGTCCTGGACGTCTCCGGCGGGGACAAGGTGCCGCGCAAGGGCGGCCCGGGAGTGACCGCGGCCGACCTGCTCGTGGTCAACAAGACCGACCTCGCTCCCCTGGTGGGCGCCGACCTGGACGTGATGGAGCGCGACGCGGCCGCCGTACGGGAGGGCAGGCCCGTGCTCTTCACGTCCATCAGGCGGGACGGCGGCGCGGCCGAGGTCGCCGCGTGGGTGGCCGAGCAGGTCCACGACTGGGCGCACGAGCACGAGCCCGTCGGCTGATGACGGGAGCGACCCCGCCGGGCCGGCGAGCCATGCACGCCCGCGCCGCCGTGGCGACAGCGCTGTCCGGCGGGCGGACCGTCCTGCCGGTGCTGCGCTCGGCACCGCCGCTCACGCTGCGCCAGACCGGGCCGCACGCCGTGCACCTGGTCTCCACCGCGGCGGGCCCGCTGGGCGGCGACCGCTTCGAGCTCGACCTCGACGTGGCGCCTGGCACCAGTCTGCGGGTGGGGTCGATCGCGAGCACGCTGGTGCTGCCGGGGCGGGGCGAGTCGCTGTCGGTGGTCACGGCGCGGGTCGGCGAGGGCGCCGCTCTGTCCTTCGCTCCCGAGCCGACCGTCCTGGCGGCCGGCTGCTCGCACCGGATGGTGGTACGGCTCTCGCTGGCCGAGGGCGCCCGGGTGCGCTGGCGGGAGGAGATCGTCTTCGGCCGCCACGGCGAGGCTCCCGGCCGGTGTCACGCCAGGTTCGACGCCACGGTGGAGGGCGTGCCGTTGCTGCGTCAGGAGTTCGTCGTGGGGGATCCCGCGCTGGACGCCTCCCCCGCCGTCTACGGGCCGGCCCGCTGCGTCGGCACCACCCTGCTCGCCGCTCCCCCGCGCCGCTCGCCGTCGCAGACCGTCACCGGAGAGACCGTCACCAGGGAAGCCGTGATCAGGGAGGCCGCCCCCGGGAAGGCCGCCCCCGGGAAGGCCGTCGTCAGGGAGGGCGTCGCCGTCCTCCCGCTGGCCGGCCCCGGCACGCTCGTTTCCGCACTGGCCCGTGACGCCGTCGAACTGCGCCGCCTGCTGGAGTGGGGCGAGGCTCAGGTGACGGGCGGCGCGGACCGCTGAGACGCCTCACTCGCCCGGCAGGCCCGCCTCCCTGCCCAGGACCCCGAGGATGCGGGCGCCCTCAGGTCGGACCGCCCCCGTGTGCACCTGCGGCGTCGCGAGGGTAGGGGATCACGCTGCTCCCGTGCGCGCCCCTGCGGCGTCGGCGGGGGCGGATGGCGCGGGCCAGCTCGATTCGAGCGACCGTACAGCGGCCACCAGCGGCGCGAGCTCCGGCTGCCGCTCGGCCTCGGCGAGCGCCGCGGCCAGCGCCGCGTCGTTGGTCGGCTGCGCCAGGCCCAGCAGTTCGCGGCCCTCGGGCGTCACGTCGGTGTAGATGCCCCTCCGGTCGGTCGCGCACAGGTAGCGCGACAGCAGCCCTCTGTCCTCCAGCCGGGTCACCAGCCGGGTGGTCGCGCTCTGGCTGAGGCCGACGGCGTCGGCGAGCTGGTTCATCATCAGGTGCCCGCCCTCGCCCGAGTGCTGCCCGCTGAGCACGAGCAGCGCGGAGAACTCGCGCACGCTCAGGCCGTGCGCGGACTGCAGCGCGCGCTCGATGTGCGCGTCGATCCTGCCGTGCAGCGCCGACAGCGTGCACCAGCTCTGCGCCAGAAGGTTCCGCATGCCCCCAGGATACCTCCCACGTGCAATATAAGGCGCTTGCATATATCCCGCGTATGCAACTATTGTGGACGCGTTCCACTCTTCTAGTCGGGGGATCTGTCATGCCCATCGCACTCCTGGCCCTGGCCATCGGCGCCTTCGGGATCGGGACGACCGAGTTCGTCATCATGGGGCTGCTGCCCCAGGTCGCCGTCGAGTACGGCGTCTCCATCCCCACCGCCGGATACCTGGCCTCGGGATACGCCGTGGGTGTCCTCGTCGGGGCTCCGCTCATGACGATTCTCGGTACCCGCGTCTCGCGCAAGACCATGCTCATGGCCCTCATGGGCATCTTCGTCGCGGGCAACCTGCTGTCCGCGGTCGCGCCCGCGTTCAGCCTGATGCTGGCCGGGCGGATCGTCACCTCGCTGGCCCACGGCGCCTTCTTCGGCATCGGCTCGGTGGTGGCCGCCAACCTGGTCGCACCGCAGAAGCGGGCCAGCGCCATCGCGCTGATGTTCACCGGGCTCACGCTGGCCAACGTCGTCGGCGTGCCGCTCGGCACCCTTCTCGGCCAGCAGACCAGCTGGCGCCTCACCTTCGCCGCCGTCGCCGTCCTCGGCGTCCTCGCGGTGATCGGTGTCGCCCTGCTCATCCCCGCCGACGAGGCGCCCAGCGCCGCCAACAAGCACATCCAGGGGGAGCGCGGCCTCGTCCGGCGCGAGCTGGCCGCCTTCCGCGATGTTCAGGTACTGCTGGCCATGGCCATGACCGTGCTCGGCTTCGGCGGCGTCTTCGCGGCGATCACCTACATCGCGCCGATGATGACCGAGGCGGCGGGTTTCGCCGAATCCGGCGTCACCTGGATCCTGGTGCTGCTCGGCATCGGCATGGTGATCGGCAATCTGGTCGGCGGCCGCCTGGCCGACCGCGCGCTGATGCCGCTGCTGTACGTCTCGCTAGCCGCGGTCGCCGCGGTGCTCGCGCTGTTCGCCTTCGCCGCCTACTCCCAGATCGCCTCGGCGGTCGCCGTCGTCCTGATCGGCCTGCTGGGCTTCGCGACCGTACCGCCGCTGCAGAAGCGGGTGCTCGACCTGACCTCGGGCGCGCCCACGCTCGCCTCCGCCGTCAACGTCGGCGCGTTCAACCTGGGCAACGCGCTGGCCGCGTGGCTGGGCGGGCTGGTCATCTCCGGCGGGTTCGGCATCACCGCCCCCAACGTGGTGGGCGCGCTCATGGCGGGCTCGGCGCTCGGGCTGGCCGTGATCTCAGGGCTGCTGGAGCGCAGGCGGGCTCAGCGCCCGATCAGCACGGCCGCGAGCGTCACGACCGCCGGAACGGTCTGAACGAAGAGGATCTTCCTGCTCGCGGTGGCCGCGCCGTACAGACCGGCCACCGCCACGCAGACCAGGAAGAACACCTTGGCCTGGAAACCCACGGGGTCGGCCGCCACCAGGCTCCAGATCAACCCCGCCGCGAGAAAGCCGTTGTAGAGGCCCTGGTTACCCGCCAGGGCCTTCGTCTGCTCGGCGAACTCCCTGGTCATACCGAAGGCCTTCATCGCCCTCGGGGTCGTCCACAGGAACATCTCCAGAACCAGGATGTAGACGTGCAGCAGCGCGACGGCCGCCACCAGGATGTCCGCCACCACGCTCACATGATCAGTCTCTCACGCGCTCGCGGCGTATCGTGAGGGCGTGGCCGACACTCTCGCACGCCCCAGCAGGCGCGGCGTCGCCGTCGCCGTGGTCCTCGCGGGTCTGCTCCTCGCCCTGTCAGCGCTGTTCCCCTGGGCGGGCATCGACGCCAGGTTGGAGGTGCTGGGGGCGGGCGTCAGCCAGGACGTGCGCGGCGTCGACGACCCGTTCGGCGTCTACACGCTCGTCGCGGGCCTGGCCGCCGCCGCGCTCGGGGTCGCGGGGCTGCTGCGGGGCCGGCTGCTGACCGCGCTCGCCGTACTGCCCGGCCTGGTCGCGGCCGTGCTCCTGGTGATGTACGTGGCCGATCCTCGGGGCATCGGCGACCGGGTGTCCGTGGACCTCGGGGTGCTGTCCATCGAGCCTGGGCTGCGGCCCGGCTGGTTCGCGGCCCTGGCGGCGGCGCTCGCCGTCACCACCCTGGCCCTGCTCGCCCTGACCCGCCCGCGCAGCCTGGACTGATCCGCGACGCATCCCACGCCGGCCGGCCCGCACACACCTCGCGACCCCACCCCCGCGCTGATCCGCCCGCGCGTCCCGCGATGAACCGCACCGGGCCGGCGTGCCGTACGGGAGACCTCAGTCGTAGAAGCCCAGCCTGCGCAGCTGCTTCGGGTCGCGCTGCCAGTCCTTGGCCACGCTGATGCGCAGGTCGAGGTAGACGCGCGTGCCGAGCAGCGCCTCGATCTGCTTGCGGGCCCTGGTGCCGACCTCGCGCAGCCGCTCGCCCTTGTGCCCGATGACGATCGCCTTCTGGGAGGGCCGTTCGACGAACATGTGGGCGTAGATGTCGAGCAGGTCGTCGCGCCCCTCGCGCGGAAGCATCTCGTCGACCACGACCGCGATCGAGTGGGGCAGTTCGTCGCGCACGCCTTCGAGCGCCGCCTCCCTGATCAGCTCCCCCACCAGCACCTGTTCGGGCTCGTCGGTGAGCTGCCCGTCCTCGTACAGCGGAGGCGACTCGGGCAGCTCCGAGATCAGCACCGACCCCAGCGCGTCGAGGTTGTCGCCGTTCTCTGCCGACACCGGCACGACGTGCGCGAACTCGGCCAGCTGCGACACCGCGAGCAACTGCTCGGCGATCTGCTCCTTGGACGCGAGATCGCACTTGGTGACCACGGCCACGACCGGCGTGCGCTTGACCGCGGCGAGCTTGTCGGCGATGAAGCGGTCGCCCTTGCCGATCGGCTCGTTGGCGGGCACGCAGAAGCCGATGACGTCGACCTCGGTGAGCGTGGACAGCACCAGGCTGTCGAGCCGCTCGCCGAGCAAGGTGCGCGGGCGGTGCAGGCCAGGCGTGTCGACGATGATCAGCTGTGCGTCGGGGCGGTGGACGATGCCCCGGATGGCGCGCCTGGTGGTCTGCGGCTTGGAGGAGGTGATCGCCACCTTGGTGCCGACCAGGGCGTTCATCAGCGTGGACTTGCCGACGTTGGGGCGGCCGACGAAGCAGGCGAATCCGGCGCGATGGTTACTGGTCACCTAAGAATTCTCGCCTATGCCGACCAGCGCTCTCGCCACCAGCCGAAAGCCCGCGGCAGGACCCGCGGGGACCAGGCGGGCATCGACAGGCCCTCAAGCTCGGCCTCGGTGGCGAAGCGGGCCTCGGTGATCTCCTCGCCGTCCGGCGTGATCGTGCCGCCGGTGAGCGCGCAGCCGTACACGGCGTTGACGTAGGCCACCTGGTGGCCGTTGGGGTAGGTGGTGCGGAACTCGGGCCCGCCGAACACGCCGATCAGGCCGCGCACCTCGATGTCGACGGCGAGTTCCTCGCGCAGTTCGCGGACCACCGCGTGCTCGGGGCCCTCGTCGGGGTCGATGCCGCCCCCTGGCGGCGCCCACATGCCCGTCTCTCCTGCGTGGCGGGCCACCAGCAACCGTCCCTCGTCGTCGAAGACGCAGCCGGTGGCGGCGGGCAGCATCAGCAGGCTGTTGCCCACCAGCTTGCGCAGGTCGGCGAGGAACGGCGACATGGCCATGTCAGCCCCTGAGTGTGCCGTCGGGGCCGGCCACGTACAGGGCCTTGGCGCCCAGCTCGCGCACCACCGCCTCGTCGTTCTCGCTCGCGTTCTCGCCGTCCGTGACCAGCGCCGCGGCCTCGAGCGACTGGGCGCCGCTGGAGACCGCCATGGCCACGGCCACCTGGACGGCCGACAGCGTCAGCGAGGCGAGGTCGACGTTGGTCGCGGAGTAGGTGCGGCCCGTCTCGTCGCGCACCGCCGCACCCTCCCGCGCCCCGTTCCGCGCCCTGGTCGCGCGCGCCAGCGTGATGATCTTGGAGTCTTCGGCATCGAGAGTCACGAGCCCAGGTTAGCGAGCCAGCTCGACGAACGCCTTGGCGAGCTCCTCCGTCTGGTGGACGTCGACCGTGCCGAGCCCGGTGTGCACCACCGACAGGAGCCTGTCGCCTTCGCGGACGAACACCACGTCGAGAGCGTAGGGGTAGCCGTTCAGCCGCCCGCGCAGTTGCCTGCTGACCACGTCGCCGCCCAGTTCGGGAAGCACGAGCGGCGACAGCCTCAGCCTGGTGGCCCTTCCCGGCGCGCCCGCCTCGATCACGGGACAGCGGTCCATCGCCCTGCCGAGTTCGCCCAGGTGCCATCCGGCCTGCGCCGCCCCGTAGACGGCCACCCCGACCGCGGCCAGCTCGCCGAGCACGTCTCCCTGGTAGCTGGCCGCCGCGTGCGCCTCCAGCGACCGCACCGGCGGACGTCCGCTCGCCGTCTGGAACGCGGCCATGCAGCTGAGATCGCCCTTGGGGAACGGCGAGCGCCACGCGTCGTGCGCCTTGGGAGAGAAGCCGTCGGGCAGCGCGGGTTGCTCGCGCAGGAGCCGCCGCAGCCTTGCGCTCTCCTCGGTGGCCGCCGACTCCGCGTAAGGACGCCGTTCGCCGCAGCCGACCAGGCACGTCGCGAGCAGCCCGCAGGCCATGGCGGCGAGCGCCGCTCTCATGATCAGCTTCATGATCTCCCCCGATGATCGCTCAGCCGACGGCATATCTGCCCCGTCGACGAATGCGGCAATCCACCGGAGTCGCCAATTCAGTGCGTGTTATCGCAAACCCACATCGGCGGGCGGCACACAAGCAAGGGTGCCCTCGCCCGGTTCCACCCGGGCGAGAGCACCCTTTACGAAATGCAACGCCTGGCCGCGGCTAGCAGGCCGGGCGTCGCGTTTCCCCCCGGAGCCCCCTCCGCGCCGCGAACCCCTTCCGGCACTTCGGAGACCCCCTGCGACACCCACCGCACAGGGTGTCGAGAAACATCGTGTACGTGGGGCCTTGCAAGATGCTTGTAGAACACTTGCGGCTTTGGCGGCTACATCGACCTCTTGTGATAACAGGAGCTCAGCGCGGCTTTTGCCCCGCGACGGGCCGCGCTCCCGGGGGTAGAGCGGCCGCCTGGGGGCGGGGGTCAGTCCTGCTCGGCGGCAGCGACGACGGCCTCGTCCTCGGGCGGCGTGACGCGCCTGACCACCACCGTGCCGATCCGGTTACGCCGCCCCGCCAGGCTCTCGGCGGTCAGCTGCAGCCCCGCCACGACCGCCTGTGATCCGGCGATCGGCACCCGGCCCAGCGCGTGCGCGAGCAGCCCGCCCACCGTCTCCACGTCGTCGACGTCGATCTCGGTGTCGAACAGCTCGGCCAGCTCGTCGACCGGCATCCTGGCCGTCACCCGCATCGCCCCGTCGGGCTGGGTCTCGACACGGGGAGCCTCCTGGTCGTACTCGTCGGCGATCTCGCCGACGATCTCCTCGAGGATGTCCTCGATGGTGACCAGCCCTGCCGTGCCGCCGTACTCGTCGATGACGATCGCCAGGTGGATCTGACGGGCCTGCATCTCCCGCAGCAGCTGGTCGATCGGCTTGCTCTCGGGCACGTACGTGGCCGGCCGCATGATCGACTCGACCTTCGCGCTCGCGTCGTCGGACGATTCCTGCACGCGCCGCGCGATGTCCTTGAGGTAGGCGATGCCGATGACGTCGTCCTCGTTCTCGCCGGCGACGGGCACGCGGGAGAAGCCGCTGCGCAGCGCCAGCGAGAGCGCCTGGTTGAGCGTCTTGCCCCGCTCGATGAAGACCATGTCGGTACGGGGCACCATGACCTCGCGCACCAGCGTGTCGCCGAGCTCGAACACCGAGTGGATCATCTCGCGCTCGTCGGGCTCGATCACCCTGCGCTCCTCGGCCAGGTCGACCAGGTCGCGCAGCTCGGCCTCGGAGGTGAAGGGCCCGTCGCGGAACCCCTTGCCAGGCGTCAGCGCGTTGCCCAGCAGGATCAGCAGCTTGGGCAGCGGCCCGAAGATCCTGGTCAAGCCGTACACGATGGGAGCGCTGGCCAGCGCGATCGGTTCGGCGTGCTGGCGGCCCAGCGTACGCGGCGAGACACCGACGATGACGTAGCTGACCACGATCATGACGGCGGCCGCGGCGGCGTAGGCCGAGCCCTGGTCGCCGAGCAGGTCGATGAACATCAGCGTGGCGATCACCGTGGCGATCAGCTCGCAGCTCAGCCTGAGCAGCAGGAGCAGGTTGAGGTAGCGCGGTGGGTCGGCGACGATGGCCTGCAGCCGCTCGGCCCCCCTGCGTCCCTCACGCACGAACTCCTCCGCACGCACCCGGGAAATGCGGGTCAGGGCCGTTTCCGCACTGGCGATCAAACCGCCGATCACCACGAGAACGACGGCCGAAAGCAGCCACGCGTTCACCGCTGGGTGCGCACCTCCCGCCACGACTCCAGGAGCTTGGCCTGCAGGCCGAACATCTCCTTGTGCTCTTCCGGCTCGGCGTGGTCGTAGCCGAGCAGGTGCAGGATGCCGTGGGTGAGCAGCAGGTCGAGCTCGTCCTGGGTGCTGTGGCCTGCCGCGGTGGCCTGCTTGGCGGCCACCTGCGGGCACAGCACGACGTCGCCGAGGAGCGCGGGGTCGGTGGCGCTGTCGCCGTCGCCTCGCGCGCCCCCGCCCGGGCGCAGCTCGTCCATCGGGAAGGACAGCACGTCGGTCGGGCCAGGCTCGCCCATCCACTTCTCGTGCAGGTCGGCCATGGCCCCCTCCTCGACCACCAGGATCGACAGCTCGGCCAGAGGGTTGATGCCCATCTCCTGCAGCACGTGCCCGGCGAGGGCGGCGAACCCCTGCTCGTCGACCTCGACGCCGGACTCGTTGTTGACCTCGATGCTCATACGTCCTCCTCCACCGGCCGCATGAGCATCCGGCGCTCGCTCATGGCCGCTTCCCCCGTCGCTGCTGGTGGATCTGCTTCGGCTCCTGGAGCGCGTCGTAGCGCCCGTACGCGTCCACGATGTCGCTGACCAGCTTGTGACGAACCACGTCGGAGCTGGTGAGCCGCGCGAAGTGGATGTCGGGGATGCCGTCGAGGATCTCCTGCACCACGCGCAGGCCGCTCGTCGTGCCACTGGGCAGGTCGACCTGGGTGACGTCACCGGTCACGACGATCTTGGAGTTGAAGCCCAGTCGCGTCAGGAACATCTTCATCTGCTCGGCCGAGGAGTTCTGTGCCTCGTCGAGGATGATGAAGGCGTCGTTGAGCGTGCGACCGCGCATGTACGCCAGCGGCGCGACCTCGATCGTGCCCGCGGCCATCAGCTTGGGGATGGACTCGGGGTCGATCATGTCGTGCAGCGCGTCGTAGAGCGGGCGCAGGTAGGGGTCGATCTTCTCGTAGAGCGTGCCGGGCAGGAAGCCGAGCCGCTCTCCCGCCTCCACGGCGGGCCTGGTCAGGATGATCCGGTTGACCTTCTTCTCCTGAAGCGCGCGTACGGCCTTCGCCATGGCGAGATAGGTCTTGCCGGTGCCGGCGGGGCCGATGCCGAACACGATCGTGTGCTTGTCGATCGCGTCGACGTAGCGCTTCTGGTTGACGGTCTTGGGCCGGATGGTGCGCCCGCGCGAGGAGAGGATGTCGAGGGACAGCACCTCGGCGGGGCGTTCGGAGGTCATCTTCAGCATGGCGATGCTGCGCTCGACGGCGTCGGCGGTCAGCTCGCCGCCGTTGCGCAGCACCTCCACCAGCTCCTCGAAGAGGCGCACGACGGCGCCGCTCTCGTCGGGGCTGCCGGTGATGGTGATCTCGTTGCCACGGACGTGGATGTCGGCGCGGAACGCGCCCTCGATGACACGCAGCAACTCGTCACGAGAGCCAAGGAGGCTGACCATCGGGTATTCGTCCGGAATCAGCACCTTTGCCTGAGTGCGCGAGGGTGGTGCCGTTCTGCGGGATTCGTTTAGCTCGGACATGGGCAGGCCTGTCGGCCTGATGCCTCCCGGTCTCGGTCGGGTGTTCTCACTTCATGGTAGCCGGGCACCCCTACCTGGTTCGCGTCAATATCAGCCGGGTGGCCACTGCAGGCCACGACCGCCGAGAACGTGCGCGTGCACGTGGAAAACGGTCTGGCCCGCGCCGGCTCCCGTGTTGAAGACCACGCGATAACCGCCCTCCGCCACGCCCTCCTGCACGGCCACGGCGTGCGTGGCCTTGAGCACGTCGTCGGCGAGGCCCTCGTCGGCCTCGGCCAGCGCGGCCGCGTTGGCGTGGTGCGCCTTCGGGATCACCAGGACGTGCGTGGGCGCCTGCGGATTGATGTCGCGAAAGGCCAGCGTCCTGTCGTTCTCGTAAACGATCTCGGCAGGAATCTCCTTGGCCACGATCTTGCAGAAGAGACAGTCGGTCACGTCGGAACCCTATCGTCACTCAAGAGAAAGGAGGTGATCCGCTGTTGCCAATCGGTAATCCGTCATACCGTGCGTACAAAGATCCCCGCGGTTAGGGTGTCTGTGCGACAATCCACCGGAAACTAAGACGATTCAGGGTCGGGCGAGGCCACCTGGCGAGGACACGACTGGGTCATGCCCCCTAAGGAACCGCAAGAGCGTAAACCCTCCGGGAAGGCTGAGCGTCCCACTGATGTGACCACCGAAACCCTTCTGGCCGACAGGTCGTTAGGGGCGGTGCCGGTCGGGTGGGATGCCGACATGGCCGTGACTGCGCTTTACAGCGCGCACTTTCGGTCATTGGTGCGTCTCGCTGTGTTGCTCGTACGCGACATAGCAACCGCGGAGGAAGTCGTGCAGGACGCGTTCGTCGCCATTCATGGCGCCTGGCGCAGACTTCGCGACCCCGACAAAGCACTCGCCTACCTACGTCAATCTGTCGTCAACCGGTCCCGTTCCGTGCTGCGTCACCGCGCGGTCGTCGAAAAGTATGCTCCCAAGGGTCTGCCCGACGCCCCGAGCGCCGAGAACGGCGCGATCGGCGAGCTTGAACGCTCGGCGGTCATCGAGGCACTGCGGGCCCTGCCTGCGCGACAGAGAGAGGCGCTCGTTCTTCGTTATTACGGTGACCTGTCCGAGGCCGAGATCGCCCATGCCATGGGCATCAGCAAGGGCGCCGTCAAGAGCCACACGGCTCGTGGCATGGCCGCCCTGCGTTCCGTTCTGGAGAAGATGTCATGACCCTGCCGCCCGACGAGCACGGCGAGATCCTGCGCCGGGTGCTGCGCGCGGAGGCGGACGCGGTCGTGCCGTCTCCCGAGGGTTTGGAGATCATCCGCGCCCGCATCGAAAGGCGCGGGCTACGGGGACTCTTCTGGTTGCGGGCGGGCGCCGCGGCGGCGGGCGCGGTCCTCGTGGCAGGGACGATCGTGATGGTCGTCCCCGACCTCCGCAACATGGTGGT
Source organism: Nonomuraea sp. bgisy101 (assembly GCF_057708945.1). Lineage (NCBI taxonomy): Bacteria > Bacillati > Actinomycetota > Actinomycetes > Streptosporangiales > Streptosporangiaceae > Nonomuraea > Nonomuraea sp. bgisy101. The sequence continues at coordinate 8,901 of NZ_JBYITD010000014.1, read as the reverse complement.
CGTCCCCTTCGCCCCCGTCGACAACATCACCGAGCTGCCGCCTGACATCTCCTCGACCACCCGCCCGCCGACCAAGGCGCCGCCGACCAGGCGCAGCCAGCCGGCCGTGCCGCCGCCTCCCGTGACCAGCGCGCCGCCCACCGAGCGGTCGGAGACGCACGCGCCGAGCAAGAAGACGCCCACGCCGACCCCCACGCCCACGCCGTGCGCGAAGGGGAGCTCCGAGCCGCCGGAGGAGTGCGCGGACGGCACCCCGACTCCGACACCGTCGGCCACCCCGTCGGAGACGCTGCAGAACCCCGACAATCCTGACTGCGGCGCCGACCAGTGCTCGCCCGAGGACCCCGCGCCCTCGCCCAGCGAGATCGCCAGCCCGCTGTCCAGCCCCTAGCGCTACCAGCGCCCCGTGCGAGCCTGCACGACGGCGGCCGCCGCGACCCCCGCCGTCGAGGTTCGCAGCACCGTCGGCCCGAGCAGCGCGGGTACGGCCTTCGCCGCCGTGAACCTGTCGAGCTCCTCCCCCGCGATCCCGCCCTCGGGCCCCACGACGAGGACGATGTCACCCGCCGCGGGCAGCTCGACCGTCGCCAGCCCCTCCTCGGCCTCCTCGTGCAGCACCAGCGCCAGCGCCGCACCCGCGAGCAGCTCGGCCACCTGCGCCGTCGAGTGCTGAGGGGTGACCGTGGCGGCGTGGAACCTGCGGGCCTGCTTGCCCGCCTCCCTGGCCGTCGCCTGCCACTTCGCGAGCGACTTGGCCGCCCTGTCGCCCTTCCACTGCGTGACGCTGCGCGAGGCCGACCACGGCACGATCACGTCCACGCCCGCCTCGGTCATCATCTCGACGGCCAGCTCGCCCCTGTCGCCCTTGGGCAGACCCTGCACCACGACGAGGCGCGGCGAAGGCGCGGGCACCTCGAAACGGCGCAGGACCTCCACGCGCAGGGAATCCTTGAGCACCTCCCTGGCCACGCACTCGGCGCCCAGCCCAGCGCCGTCGGTCAGGTCGATCCGCTCACCTTGACGGATGCGCCGCACGGCCGCGGCGTGGCGGCCCTCGGCGCCGCCGAGCACGAACTCGGCACGGCCGAGGTCCGCGGCGTCGGCGAGGAACAAGGGCACGGTCACAGCAGGCTCCCCCTTGGGCGGGCGATGTGACGGCGGCCGGCCGGAGTCCCGCTGGAGTCGCGTGATGGACGGGCCCCGGCCACGTGACCGCGGTGGGGCCGGACCGGCCTGCCGTACAGGAGAAGAGGGTCAGCGGCCGTTGAAGGCGTCCCTGAGGCGGGAGAAGAAGCCTTGCTGGCCTGGAGCGAACTTGCCCGGCGGGCGTTCCTCGCCGCGCAGCTTGGACAGCTCCCGCAGCAGGTCCTCCTGCGCCTGGTCGAGGCGGAGGGGGGTCTCCACGTTGACGTGGATCAGCAGGTCGCCGCGGCCGGTCTCGCTGAGACGCTGGACGCCCCTGCCGTACATCGTGATGACCTGGCCCGACTGGGTGCCCGGCCGGACGTCGATCTCCTCCGCGCCGTCGAGGGTCTCGACGGTCAGCGACGTGCCGAGCGCCGCGGCGGTCATCGGGATCTGGACCGTGCAGTGGAGGTCGTCGCCACGCCGCTCGAAGATCTCGTGCGGCTTCTCGACGATCTCCAGGAACAGGTCTCCGGGAGGGCCGCCGCCGGGGCCGACCTCGCCCTCGCCCGCCAGCTGGATGTGGGTGCCGTCCTCGACGCCCGCGGGGATGCGGACCTTGATCGTACGGCGGGTGCGGACCCTGCCGTCGCCCGAGCACTCCTGGCAGGGGTGCCTGATGATCGAGCCGAAGCCGCCGCACTGGGGGCACGGCCTCGAGGTCATGACCTGGCCCAGGAAGGACCTGGTGACCTGGGAGATCTCGCCGCGCCCCTGGCACATGTCGCAGGTGTCGGGATGCGTGCCCGGCGCGGCGCCCGAACCCGAGCAGACCTCGCACAGCACGGCCGTGTCGACGTTGAGCTCCCTGGTGGTGCCGAACGCCGCCTCGCGCAGGTCGAGCTCGACCCTGATCGTGGCGTTGCGTCCTCTCCTGGCACGGGAGCGGGGGCCACGGCTGCCGCCCGCCCCGCCGAAGAAGGCGTCCATGATGTCGCTGAAGGGGAAACCGGCTCCGAATCCGCCGGCTCCGGCGCCCGCACCCGCGCCCGCGAACGGGTCGGCGCCCAGGTCGTACATCTGCCGCTTGTTGGGATCGGACAGGACCTCGTAGGCCTGCGTGATCTCCTTGAAGCGCTCCTGGGTCGCAGGATCGGGGTTCACGTCGGGGTGAAGCTCGCGAGCCAGCCGACGATAGGCCTTCTTGATCTCGTCCTGACTGGCGTCACGGCGTACCCCGAGGGTGCCGTAGTAGTCGTTTGCCACTTATCGACCTCTTATGAAGCAGCCAGGATCTGGCTGACGTAGCGTGCCACCGCGCGCACAGCGCCCATCGTCACGGGGTAGTCCATCCGGGTGGGACCGAGCACGCCGAGGCGAGCCCCCGAACCGTACCCTGTGGCGACGAGGGAGGTGCCACGCAGTCCTGTGTAGGGGTTTTCCGAGCCGATCCTGACGGTGAGCGTGGTCGGCATGTCGGAGGTCTCGCCCAGCAGGCGCATCAGCACGACCTGCTCCTCCAGCGCCTCGAGCACGTCGCGCAGACCCGTGGTGAAGTCGGCGCCCGCCAGGTTGGCCGCGCCGGCGAAGACGATCTTCTCGTCGTGGCGCTCGACGAGGGTCTCCAGCAGCACCGAGAGGATCGTCGCCGCGGCGGGCCGGTCCTCTACGGGCAGCCGCTCGGGCAGGTCCGAGACCTGCTCGGGCACCTGGTTGAGCCCGCAGCCGTCGAGGCACGCGTTGAGCACCGCGCGCAGGTGCGCGACCCTCGACTCCTCGATCGTCTCCGGCAGCTCGATGACACGCTGCTCGACCCGGCCGGTGTTCGTGATCAGCACGAACATCACCCGCCTGTCGGTCAGCGGCACCAACTCCAGGTGACGAACCGTCGACTGGGAGAGCGTCGGGTACTGCACCACCGCGACCTGCCTGGTCAGCTGCGCCAGCAGTCTGACCGTGCGGGTGACCACGTCGTCGAGGTCGACCGCGCCCGCAAGGAACGTCTCGATCGCCCTGCGCTCGGCGCCCGACAGTGGTTTGATCTGCGAGAGCTTGTCGACGAAGAGCCGGTAGCCCTTGTCCGTCGGCACCCGTCCCGCGCTGGTGTGGGGCTGGGCGATGTAGCCCTGCTCCTCCAGCGCGGCCATGTCGTTCCTGACCGTGGCCGGAGAGACGTTCAGGTTGTGGCGCTCGGCCAGCGCCTTGGAGCCCACCGGTTCGTTGGTGGACACGTAGTCCTCGACAATGGCGCGGAGCACCGCAAGCTTTCGATCATCGAGCACGTGCTCACCTCCCTGCCTGTAAAGGAAACGACAGGTCTAGCACTCTGTGTTCCCGAGTGCCAAGTGTACGGCTCTCGCCCACAGGGTGCGATAACACACCTAGTCAAGCTGACTGCAAGCCGCAGGTCGACAATAGTGGTCATGACCGACGTTCCACCGCCGTACCGGCAGGACCCGAGGTACGGCGCCTACGTTCCACCTCCTGCCCCGGGGCAGATCAGGCCGCGTGCCTGGTGGATCGCGGTCGTCTGGACGGTGGCGTTACTGACGGCGGTCAGCGGTGTCGTCGGGTTCGCCTCGGACCTCGACTCCACCCTGAAAGAGCTGGTCCCCGCCAGGTCCTTCGCCCCTGGCGAACCCGTCACGGTGACGATCGACCCCGCCGACGAGCCGGGGCTCTACCTGTCGAGCAGGCGGCCCGTCCGCTTCTCGTGCGAGATCGACGGGGGCGGCCTGTCGGAGCCCAACGGAACGCAGACCGTCAACGAGTGGGAGCTCGTCCACGTCATCGACGTGCCGGAGAAGGGCGAGTACGAGGTCTACTGCAGCGCCGAGGAGGACGCCGAGGCGCGCTTCGGTGTCGGCCGCCTGCTCACCGCGGCGATGGGTGAGATCGCCGGCAGCGTCCTCGTGCTGCTGGCCGTGCCGGGAGCGGGCATCCTGTTCGCGATCATCATGACGATCGCGATCCTCGTCCGCAGGAGCAACGCGCGCAGGAACGGCGATTTGCTACGGTCCCCCCATGTACGAGCGTGACGTTCTTGCGGGGAACTGGCGGCGCCCGGGCAAGGGGAAGATCCCGGCCGTGCCGGCCGAACGCGACCTGGTCGTGGAGGACGCCGACAGCGGGTTCTGCGGCGCGGTGGTGGCCTGCGACAAGGAGGCCGTCACGCTCGAGGACCGCTTCGGCAAGCGGCGCCTGTTCCCGCTGGCGCCCGCCGCCTTCCTGCTGGACGGCAAGCCCGTGACGCTGGTGCGGCCTGCCGCGTCCGCCCCCGCGGGCCCGCGTCGCAGCGCCTCGGGTTCCATCGCCGTCGAGGGCCTGCGCGCCAGGGTGGCCAGGGAGAGCCGCATCTACGTCGAAGGTGTGCACGACGCGGCGCTCGTGGAGAAGATCTGGGGCCACGACCTGCGCGTCGAGGGCGTGGTGGTGGAGTATCTGGAGGGCGTGGACGACCTGCCCTCGATCGTCGAGGAGTTCGGTCCAGGGCCGGAGCGCAAGCTCGGCGTGCTGGTCGACCATCTGGTTCCCGGCTCGAAGGAGAGCCGGATCGCCGCTCAGGTGACCTCGCCGCACGTGCTGGTCGTCGGGCATCCGTTCGTCGACATCTGGCAGGCGGTCAAGCCCTCCGTGCTGCGCATTCCCGCGTGGCCGCAGGTGCCGCGCGGGCTGCCGTGGAAGGAAGGCGTGATCGCCGCGCTGGGCTGGGGGCTCGAACCCGCCGACGCGTGGCGCAGGATCCTGGGCGCGGTTTCCACATATGCCGACCTCGAGCCTTCTCTGCTCGGCAGGGTCGAAGAGCTGATCGACTTCGTGACGGAGACATGATGAGCGAGAACTTCCCTCAACCGCCCGACGGGGACGCCACCAGGCGCGTCGAGCGTTCCGACCTGCCGGGTTCCGGCCCGCAGCAACAACCGGGGTACGGCCCGCCGTCAGGCGGTCAGCCCTCGGGGGGTCACAACCCACCGTCAGGCGGTCAGCCCTCAGGGGGTTACAACCCGCCGCCGCCCGACTACGGCCAGCCGTCAGGGGGTTACGGCCAGCCGTCCGGCGGTCATGGACAACCTCCCTCAGGAGGTTACGGTCCTTCGCAGGGGTACGGCCCTTCGCAGGGCTATCCGCCACCGCTGGGCTACGGCCAGCAGGCATACGACCCGCAGGGTTACGGCCAGCAGGCATACGACCCGCAGGCATACGACCCGCAGGGATACGGCCAGCAGGGATACGGCCAGCAGGGTTACAGCCAGCAGGGATACGGCCCGCAGCCCGGCTACGGTCCTGCCGGCTACCAGCGCCCGCCGTACACGCCCGGCCAGTACGGCCCCAGGCCTGGCAGCGACGACACCAGCATGGCGATGCTGGCCCACCTGCTCGGCATCCTCACCGGCTTCGTCGGTCCGCTGATCCTCTACTTGGTCAAGCGTGACGAGTCCCCCTACGTCCGCGACCAGGCGGCGCAGGCGCTCAACTTCCAGATCACGGTCTTCATCGGCTACATCGTCTGCATCGTGCTGTCGTTCGTGCTGATCGGATTCCTGCTGATGTTCGTGCTGTGGATCGCCGCGTTGATCTTCGAGATCATGGCGGCGGTGGCGGCCAACAGAGGCCAGAACCACCGCTACCCCGTCAACATCACCTTCGTCCGCTGACGGTCCTGAACCCGCGGTCGCCCGAGGCGGAGCCCGGCGTGTTCGACGAGCGCGCCGCCGCCTTCGCGATCCGGCGCGCTACAGGGTCAGGTCACGGATCAGGGCGTCGGCCAGCAGCCTGCCGCGCAGGGTGAGAACCATGCGCCCCGCTTTGAACGGCTCGGTCTCCAGCAGCCCGTCGCCCAGCGCTCTGGCCACGACGGTGCGCGCCTCCTGCGCCACGCCGTCCAGCGGGTAGCCGGAGGCCAGTCGCAGCTCCAGCATCAGCCGCTCCACCTCGCGGTCTCCGGCGGTGAGCACCTCGCGCGCGTGCGCTGGCGAGGTGCTCACCGCCAGGCGCTGCGCGTAGGCGGCCGGATGCTTGACGTTCCACCAGCGGGTGCCGCCCACGTGGCTGTGCGCGCCCGGCCCGACCGCCCACCAGTCGCCGCCGGTCCAGTAGAGCAGGTTGTGCCGGCACCTGCCCTCCGTGGAGGTGGCCCAGTTCGACACCTCGTACCACTCGAAGCCCGCCTGTGACAGCAGCTCGTCGGCGATGAGATAGCGGTCGGCCGCCACGTCGTCGTCGGGCATCGGCAGCTCTCCGCGCCTGATCCTGGCCGCCAGCCTGGTGCCGTCCTCGACGATCAGCGAGTAGGCGGAGACGTGGTCGGGCTCGGCCTCGATCGCCGCCCGCAGCGAGGCCCGCCAGTCGTCGTCGCTCTCTCCTGGCGTGCTGTAGATCAGATCCAGGTTGACGTGGTCGAACCCGGCCTTCTTCGCCTCCTGTACGGCCTGCGCCGCCCTCCCCGGGGTGTGGTGCCTGTCGAGGACCTTCAGCACGTGTTCCCTGGCGCTCTGCATGCCGAAGCTGACCCGGTTGAAGCCGCCGTCGCGCAGCCTGTCCAGGTAGGCGGGGTCGACCGACTCGGGGTTGGCCTCGGTGGTCACCTCGGCGCCCTGGGCCAGGCCGAACTCCTCGTCGATCGCGCGCAGGATCCTGGCCAGGTCGGCCGCGGGCAGCAGCGTGGGAGTGCCTCCGCCGAAGAACACGGTTTCGACGGGCAGCTCGGCGGCGCCGAGGACGCGGCGGGCCAGCCGTACCTCCTCGATGGCGGTGTCGGCGTAGTCGCGGTGGGAGGCGCCGGGACCCAGCTCGGCGGCGGTGTAGGTGTTGAAGTCGCAGTAGCCGCAGCGGGTCACGCAGAAGGGCACGTGGACGTAGAAGCCGAACGGGCGCTCGCCCAGGCCGTGCAGGGCGCTCGCGGGCAACTCGCCCGACGCGGGCGCGGGATCGCCGTCGGGAAGGGTGGATGGCACGCTTCCAGTCTGCCGTGCGCCGCGGACCACCCCGTCCCGCCCATTGACGCGCCGATCACGCGGGCCTACGATCCGGGTCAACTTTAAGGAAAGTTTCCTATAAGTTCGCCACTGGAGACGCCCGTGAAGAGAGCCCTCATCATCCTGTCCTCCTTAGTCCTGGGCCTGACGGCGGTGGCGCTGCCGGCCGAGGCCCACGGCGGTTTCAAGCGAGTCGCCTACTTCATCCAGTGGGGCGTCTACGGCAGGAACTTCCACGTCAAGGACATGGACACCAGCGGCGCGGCCGCCAAGCTGACCCACATCAACTACGCCTTCGGCTTCGTCGCCGCCGACGGCACCTGCGTCTCCGCCGACCCGTGGGCCGACTGGCAGCGGCCCGTCCCCGCCGAGCAGAGCGTGGACGGCGTCGCCGACGCCCCCGGCCAGGCGCTCAACGGCAACCTCAACCAGCTGCGCAAGCTCAAGGCCAAGCACCCCGGGCTGCGCGTGCTGCTCTCCCTCGGCGGCTGGACGGGCTCCCGCCACTTCTCCGACGCCGTCCTCACCCCCGAGGCGCGCGCCAAGCTGGCCACCTCCTGCGTCGACATGTGGCTGAAGGGCAACCTGCCCGGCCTCGAGGCGGGCGCGGCCGTGGGCGTGTTCGACGGCCTCGACCTCGACTGGGAGTGGCCCGGCTCCGAGGGCGCCCCGGGCAACGTGATCAGGCCCGAGGACAGGCGGAACTTCACCCTGTTCCTGTCCGAGCTCAGGTCGAGGATGGACGCGCACTCCCGCTCCGCCGAACTCACCGCCTTCCTCCCCGCCGCGGCGACGAAGATCGACGCCGGGTTCGAGGTGCGCAAGGTGTTCAAGCTGCTCGACTTCGCCACCATCCAGGGCTACGACCTGCGCGGCTCGTGGGAAGCGCAGACCGGGCACAACGGCAACCTCCTGACCGACCGCCGCGACCCGAACCCGGTGCGCTACAGCGTCGACCAGACCGTCCGCGACTACCTGTCCCGCGGCGCCCCCGCCAGGAAGATCGTGGTCGGCGTGCCCGCCTACGGCCAGGGCTGGACCGGGGTCACCGCCGGCGGCGACGGCCTGTACAAGCCCGCGACCGGGCCCGCCCCCGGCAAGTGGGCGGCCGGTACCGAGGACTACAAGGACCTGGTCGGCAAGCCCGGCAAGCGCTACCGCGACCTGCGGACCGGCACGGTGTGGCTGTACGACGGGAACGAGTTCTGGTCGTACGACGATCCGGCCGTGATGGTGCAGAAGGCCGCCTACATCCGGCTCAAGGGGCTCGGCGGGTCGATGATGTGGTCCATCGACCAGGACGACGCCAAGGCCTCCCTCACCTCGGCCCTGTACCAGGTCCTCCGCTGACCTTCCTCGCGTGCCCGCGAGCATGGTGAACGGCAGGCGAGGGGCTCGACCCGCGGGGACGGCGCAAGGGGTTCGCGCCGTCCCCGCGACCACGCGCCAGATCTGCCGTCACCCACGCCCCCTTCGCTTCATCTCCTCTGCTTCATCTCCTCTGCTTCGCCCCCACTGCCTCGTCCCCGCGCGGTGGCGATCCAGGGGATCTCCCTCGTCGGCACGGGCGGGAGCCGGCACTACTCCTCCGGTGGTGCCGGTACCGGCGCAACTGCGCCCCCCGGCGTACGCGGAAAGGCCACCCACAGGGGACGATCACGGACCCCGGAGCGGCGACGATTCCCCCGTCCCTTTCCCGCCGCCGTGCACGCGCTCACGCCTGCACCCCGTCGCCTGGAGTCAACCCATGCATGTCGTACCGCGACGCCTGTCGTCCATCCTCGCGGTCACGCTCGTCACG